>JBJKRM010000414.1:0-9422 GCA_046704685.1 Rhizomicrobium sp. | reverse complement strand
CACCTATTGCACGCCGCAGGTGGCCTCCGTCGGCATGACGGAAGCCAAGGCCAAGGCTTCCGGCCGCAAGGTCAAGGTCGGCCGCTTCCCCTTCATCGGCAACGGCAAGGCGATCGCGCTGGGGGATGCCGATGGTCTGATCAAGACGGTCTTCGACGCTGACACCGGCGAGCTCTTGGGCGCTCATATGATCGGCGCCGAGGTCACCGAGCTGATCCAGGGTTATGGCATCGCCCGCACGCTGGAGGCCACGGAGGCCGACCTGTCGACGGTGATCTTCCCGCATCCGACGCTGTCGGAAATGCTTCATGAAGCGGTGCTGGATGCGGACAAGAAGGCGTTGCATATCTAATTGTCTGTTTCACGGTTTGTCCGGAACGGATGAGAGCAAGGCCGGATGGAAGGGGCAGGGACGCGGGAGGAACAGATGAAACAGTCACGTGTTCGTAGTTCACTACTCGCTATTCGCGCGATAACCGCGGCGGTCGCGGCCATTGTCATTCTGGCCGCCGCATCAGAGGCTGCCATGAGCAAGGACGATACTATTCCCACATCCGATGGCGCGGTTCAGATTCACGCCATCCATCACGCCTCTTTGATCCTGACCTGGAAGGGCAAGCACATCTTTGTCGATCCGGCGCCGCTCGAGGAGAAGGGCAATGCCATTCCCGAGTACAGGGCGATGCCGAGACCGGACGTGATCATCTATACCCACAACCACTACGACCACTACAACGCGGGAATCCTGGAGGCGATCGTCACCCCTGACACGAAGATCCTGGCGCCCCAAGAAGTGGCGTCTGAGATTCCGAAGTCGTTGCTGTCTCAGGTGCAGGTTCTGGCCAATGGCGACAAGACGTCGGTAGATGGCGTCCCGGTCGAGGTTGTGCCGATGTACAACACCACGCCGGAACGGATGAAGTTCCACCCCAAAGGCAAGGGTAACGGCTACATTCTGTCCTTCGACGGCACGCGCATCTACATCGCCGGCGATACGGAAGAATCGCCGGAGTTGGCGCATCTGCCCAACATCGAAGCGGCATTTATCCCGATGAACCTTCCCTACACGGAGACCGTTGCGGCCGCCGCGAAGTGGGTGAAGGATTTCAAGCCGCACATTGTCTATCCCTATCACTTCCGCAATGCCGACGGTACGTTGAGCGACATGAAGGCGTTCAAGGCCGATGTCGGTGGTGTGAGCGAGGTGCGGGTGCTGGACTGGTATTGAAGGAAGGCTTCACCATCCAGCCGGAGAGCGGTTGATCATCAATCGTTGATGAGCCGCTTGATGTCGTCCGCCAGTCCGGCCGTGTCGTTGGTATCCAGCGTCACCAGGCGCGCCCGTCCCTCGCGGTCGAAGATGAAGACGGCCGAAGTGTGCGTGACGACGTATTCGGGCTTGGTCTTGACGCTGTAGCCCACGCGATAGCGGCGGGCGAGATCGGCGAGTTGGTTGGCGCTGCCGCGCAATCCGTCAATCTGTGGCGCGAAGGACTGGGTGTATTTCTTGAGCAGAGGAAGACTGTCGCGGTTGGGATCGACCGTGACGAACAGCATGCGTACCTTATTGGCGTCCGGTCCGAGTTTGTGCAGTACGTCCGAGATATTCGCCAGGGTCGTCGGGCAGATATCCGGGCAATGCGTGTAGCCGAAGTACAGCAGTACCACCTTGCCGCGATAGGCGCTGGCGGTGACGGCGGTTCCGTCGCTGGCGCGCCGCATGTTGAACTGCAAATTGGGCATGGAGCCGGAAATATTGGTGGCGTGCCAGGGCTTGTGTTGGCCGCAGCCGGCGAGGAACAAGATGACCGTGAGGAATGTGAACGGAAGAATGCGCCGCATGATGGAGTGCCTTTAGCACGTTCGATGCTGCCGCTGGAAGGTGTGCACACTCCGCTTACAAGTTTGTCATCCAGTCGGGTGACCTTGTAGACGTGTTCATATCGCTTTCATTACAGTGTCACTCTGCTGCGAAGCGGTGCGTGGGAATGTCTGATGCGCAGACGGGCGCTTTGGTGTCGAACAGTTGGTACGGCTATTCTTGGAGCGCGCGTTGACGTCAACACCTGAGGTCTCCTCCTCGCAAGCGACGCGCTCAGTCGGGAATGACATCGTGTTACGTAACGGCGCCCGCGATTGGCTCGCATATGGCGGCCTGCTGCTCGTCGGCGGCGTCATGGATGTGTATTGCCGCGCCTTTCCGGCCGATCTGCCATTCTGGATGCCGTGGGAATTTTCCTGGCCGGTGTTCCTTCTCACAACCCTGACACTGGCATGGTTCATTCGCGGCAGGATCGCCACGCCGGCGGCCGAGCGGCCGCCTCTTTGGCGGGCGATAAGCTTCGTGCTGGGCGTGCTGCTCAGTTATGCTGCGGTGCAGACGAAGTACGACTATCTTTCCGAGCATATGTTTCTGTTCCATCGCTTGCAGCACTTGTTGCTGCACCATCTCGGCCCGTTCTTCATTGCATTGGGTGGTGCGGGCTCCTTGATCTGGCGCGGCATGCCGGCGTTTCTTCATCCGCCGCTGAAATCGCGCCCGGTTCGCGCGGTCGTCGACTTCGTCCAGCATCCGGCCGTGGCGCCGGTGCTGTTCGTGGGGCTGATCTATTTCTGGCTGATCCCCGATGTGCATACGCGCGTGATGCTCGACATCCGTCTCTACGACGTGATGAACTGGAGCATGGCGGTGGACGGGATCTTTTTCTGGTGCCTATTGCTCGATCCGCGGCCAAAGCCGCCGGCGCGTCTCGGACTCGGCGTCCGCGTCCTGCTGGCAGCTGTCGTTATCCCGCCGCAGATCGTGATCGGCGCGCTGCTGGCGCTGACCAACAAGGACTACTACCCGGTCTACAACATCTGCGGCCGCATCCTGCCGATCACTGCCATCAGCGATCAGCATTATGGTGGTCTGATCCTATGGATTCCCTCATCGATGATGAGCGTGATTGCCGCCCTGGTGATCCTCAACAACCTGCGCTTGGCCGACGAGAAAGCGGAAGCCCAGCAGGCGAAGTCGGCATAACGTCAGTTCGCCGAAGCCGCCAGCCAGGCCGTGTTCGGCGTAGGGTCCGACGATCTTGGCTTGAAGGCCCGCTTGATAAGAGCTTTGTACTCGGTGTTGCCGCGTAGTGGCCGCAGATACGGCGAGATGCCGATGGCGACGTCGGCGGCTTCATGGCGTGCTACGCTGGTCTTCAAGTACGACAGCGATTGCTTGGTGTTGCCAAGAGCGGCGGCAGTCTCTCCCAGTGAGAACGCAGGCTCCTTGCCGTGTTCGAAGAGCTTATGCTGCTCTGACAGGACGGCTTCGAGCATCGCCTTTCGGCCTCCGCGTCGCCAGCTGCGTGCAGCGGCCGCAGCGACCGCCCGCGCGTTCTTGTCGTGCAGCAGCGCGGCCGACCACTTCAGTTCTGCGACGTAGCCTGCGTCGTTGCCGGTCGCCAGATCGATGGAGGCGAGATAGGTGTGCGGCGAAAGTAAGTCCGGCTCCGTGCGCACGATGTTGTGCAGGCTATCGATAGCTTCTTGCACTTTGCCGTCGTAGAACAGGATCAGACCCCGATCCGCGAGGATGGACGAGGATTCCGGATCGAGATCGCGTGCCTTGTCGATTTCAGCCAAGGCCCTGGAATACTCGCCCAAGGTCATCAACGATGTCGCGTACCAGTGATGCACCACCGCGGCATTGGGGTTCAGCGCCAGCGCCCGTTTGAATTCCTTCTGGGCCGCTGACACCTGTCGCAGCCAATAGAATTCCACAAAGGCAAGGGACGCGTGCGCGTCAGCCAAGTTGGGATTCAGGGCGATGGCCCGTCTTGCGGCCGCTTCTGCCCGGGGGTAGGCGACTGACGGCGGCATTACGGAGAACTCGCGCAACAGATTGTAGCAGTTGGCCAGCCCGACATAGGCCTCGGCGTATTTCGGGTCCTGCACGATGGCCTGGGTGAAGGCATCGACGGCCATGTTGAGGCTTTCCGGTGTGCGCGCCTGCCAATAATAGATGCCGTCACGGTAGAGCGAGACAGCTTTGGGATTGGGATGATAGGCCGCCGTGTGCAGTGGTGCCGGCTTTGGCTTGGCCGCCACCGCGCCATTCTGTTCGAACCATGTCACGGCGGTGACGGCGAATATCAGCAATGCGAAGAGCGCTGCAAACGGCCAGTGTCGATGTAGGCGTGACGTTACGGAGGGCTGCGGGGTTTCGGCAGGAACCTCCTCACGTGGTTCGTCGGGAACGCGCCGTAGCCAAGCTTCCAGCTCGTCGGTGTAGGCGTAGATCACGCCGCGCGCGCCGCCCGGTACGCGATGGATCGGCAGGCCGCGACTCGTTTCCCAGCGCCGGATCGTGCGCTCGTCGCGATTGAAGAATGCCGCGATTTCCTTCCAGCTCTGCAGGCGCCGGCCGCTGTGAGGGCCGTCGTTTTTTGTCGTCATGGCCGCAAATGCCCCGTTTTGCCCTCTCGTGTCCGTTGCGGCGTGACCGATGCGCCAGCAGCTTTGTTGCGAAACTAACAGCTCGCCCCTGATGGGCGAAAGTGTGTCGTTAAGGAGAGGGTTATGAAGAGGGTGATTTCCGCAGTGTCTGTTTCTGCGGTGTGGCGTCTGGCCGTTATTGGTGCCGCTGCGGCACTTTTTGTTTCGTCGAGCGCCTATGCCGGATTCATCACGCGCTCGCAGGTCAGAGAGGGCGGCAATGACAGCTACTATTACGGCGCCTGCTACAACGGTTGGTACTGCGATCCGTACGGCTATACGCACACCGGCAACTACGGCTCGGTCGTTTACAGCGCCGGCATGGGAGCAGGACTCACGACAACCTGGCCGGACTCCTATACGGTGTCCGGCACCACGGACATGACGGGGGCGGCAACTTCGTCCTTCGACCAGGTCAACGTGAACAACGGCCTGTCGCAGGGCTATGCCGCAGCCGATCTCTCGAACGGCAGCCTGCATGCCGTCGCACAAACGTCATATGCCGGGCAGTCGAGCAGCAACGAGGCGACCGGCGGCACCTCCAGTGTCCAGGCCGAATTGGGCGACACGTTGCACCTCAATATTCCGGGCGCCACGAACAGCACGATGACGCAGGTCGAAATCGTCGCGACGCTGGACGGCACGCAGTCCCACGTGGCGCAGTACGCTGGCAGCGCCTTGAATTGGCAGGTCGCCGCGGGCGGCGGCGATCTCAACGTGACTCTGAACGACAACGGCCTCCTTCATGGTGCGACGACGGATTGGTATGTCGAGAACGCGGTCAATTACGGCTGGGCAACGTCGATTCTGAACGACGCTTCAACCTCGAACGTTGTGTTCGATGGGTTTTACGATGTCTACGGCGCGGACCCGACTTTGAGTCTCGACATGAAGTTGAGTGCGGATTCTGCCTTTGGCGGCATCGTGGACTACGGCAATACGGCCAAGCTGAACATCATTGTTCCCAACGGCGTAACCTACACCTCGGATTCGGGTGTGTTCCTGACGGCCAATTCGTCGCCGACGCCGTCGTCCGTGCCCGAGCCGGCCTCGTGGTTGCTGGCGGCCGGAGGATTCTTCATCCTCGGCTGCGCCGGCCGTCGCAGCCGCAAGGCGAAAATGGCGGGGGGATTGTCGGCGGCCTGAGCTTGCCGGAGGGACTGACCGGTCAACCCGTCACGACTGGCTGTGACGGGTTGACGGTCGGCTCATGCAAAGCACCGTGAAGCGTGCGGTGGCGCCAACCGGTACCGTATCAGTAGCCCAATGCCTCGCCGTCCTTGCGCATCTCGGCAGCACCCCAATAAACGTGGTGCTTGGCGTCCCACATGATCGCTTCGTAGCCGCCAAAGCTGCCGTCACCCGGCTCGATCTTGTAGCCGCGCTTGGCCAGTTCCGCCTTTACTTTGGCTGAGAACCCGCTCTCCATCACCACCGTGCCGATGCCTTGCGACGGCTCGCCGGTCGGTTCGGCATCGCCGTAATGGCGCCACCGCGCTGCATCGCCCGCTTCTTGGATGTTCATGCCGAAGTCGATGATGTTGGTGAGAATCTGGACATGGCCCTGGGGCTGCATGTCGCCGCCCATCACGCCGAACGACAGGAAGGGCTGGCCGTCCTTCATCACAAAGGCCGGGATGATGGTGTGGAACGGCCGTTTGCCGGGGGCATAGACATTCGCCGCGCGCCGGTCGAGCGAAAACAGCTCGCCGCGGTCCTGGAACATGAAGCCGAGATGGTCCGCCACCAGGCCCGAGCCCATGCCGCGGTAGTTGGACTGGATCATCGACACCATCATGCCGTCCTTGTCCGCGGTGGTGAAATAGGTGGTATCGCCGTTGTAGAGCCACGGATTGCCCGGGCCGATGTTGGGATTGGCGTGGGCGAGATTGATCTCCTTGGCGCGTTCGGCGCCGTAGGCTGCCGAGATCAGGCCTTTCATCGGAATCTTGGCGAAGGCGGGGTCGGCGTAGTATTTCGCCAGATCCTCGAAGGCCAGCCGCTTGGCCTCGATTTCGGCCGTCAGCGCATCGGCGGAGCCCACGCCCATCTTCTTGAGGTCGAAATGCTTCAGGATCTGCAGCATCTCGAGGGCCGCGAAGCCTTGGCCGTTGGGCGGTAGTTCGTAGACGTCATAACCGTGATAGTCGACCGATTGCGGTGTCACCCACTCGCCGTGGTGGCGGGCGAAATCCTGGTAGCGCAGATCGCCGCCGATGCGCCGGAAATAGGCGTCCATGGTGCGAGCGATGACGCCCTTGTAGAACACGTTGCGACCGCCGTCGGCGATCAGCCTGAGCGTATGGGCGAGGTCTGGGTTCTTGAATATCTCGCCTTGGGCTGGCGTGTGCCCGCCATGGCCGTCCGGGATCAGGTAGGTATGCTCGGCGTTGGCGAACTCCTCGATCAGCTTGCGCCGCTTCTCGAAGGCCGCCCAGTTTCCTTTCCAATATTTGGCGACCAACTCGGTGACCGGGAAACCGTTCTTGGCATAGGCGATGGCGGGGGCGAGATCCTCCTGGATCGGCAGCTTTCCGAATTTCTTGTGGAGTGCGAACCAGGCATCCACTGTTCCCGGCACCGTGACGGGCAGCGACCCCACCGGCGGGATGTGCGCCCGATAGGGCATTCCCGCTTTCTTGTAGGCGGCGGCGATCTCTCGCTTCAGTTTGGCGAGATCGCGTCCCATGGGCGCCCGGCCGGAGCCGTTGTAGCCATAGAGTCTCTTGGTCTTGGGATCATAGACGATGGCGAAACAGTCGCCCCCAATGCCGTTGAGTACCGGCTGCATCAGGCCCAATACTGCGTTGGCGGCAATGGCCGCATCGACCGCGCTGCCGCCCTTCTTCAGGATATCGATGGCGGTCTCGCTTGCCAGCGGCTGTTCGGTGGCCGCCATGCCGTGTTCTGCGATGACCGGTGACCGGGTCGCCCATGGGATGCCCGAATAGCGGTCGCCTCGGCCGATCCCGCCATAGGCTGCCGTCAGTGTGAGAGCCGCCAGTGCGGTGCCGCCCAGTCCCCTCCACAAGTTCATCGGTCTACTCCTCGTATTTCACGTGGCACGATGGCATGCCGTTTTTCTCAAAATAGCGCTGGTGATAGTCCTCTGCGCGCCAGAAGACCGGAGCCGGCTCGATAGTGGTGACGATCGGGTTCTTGAATTTGGGCGCCCAGGCCGCCTTCCTCTCCCGTGCGATGCGCTCCTGCTTGTCATTATGCGTGAAGATGACCGAGCGGTATTGAGTGCCGACGTCAGGGCCCTGGCGGTTGAGGGTGGTGGGGTTGTGGTTCTCGAAGAAGACGTCCACAAGTTTTTCGTAGCCAACCTTTGCCGGGTCGTAGCTCACTTCCACCACTTCCGCGTGCCCGGTCTGGTCCGTGCAGACATCTTTGTAGCTCGGACTGCGCAGGTGACCGCCGGCATAGCCGCAGACGGCATCCGCCACACCAGGGACTTGGCGGAAGAAACTCTCCACACCCCAGAAACACCCCGCCCCGAACGTGGCCTTTTCCATGGCAAACCTCCGGTTTTTCAGCCGGCAATTTAGCAGAATTTCGCGCCAAAGGGTGTTTTGACGAGGCCGCCCTGCGGCAATAGGTTGACGCCCGCGAATCCCCACCGGACCCTACAAATGGACGTTCTAAAAGAGACCCGTTTCTCCAGCCTCGGCACCCTGAAAACAGGCAAGGTGCGTGACATCTATTTCCAGCCCGACAGGCTGATCTTGATCGCCACCGATCGTCACTCTTCTTTTGACCGCATAATTGCCCACATCCCCGACAAGGGCGCGGTGCTCAACCTGTCGAGCGCCTTCTGGTTTCGCCAGACCGCCGATATCGTGCCCAACCACGTCATAGATGTTCCCGACCCTAATGTTACTGTGGCGAAAAGGGTGAAGACGTTGGCGGTGGAAGCGGTGGTGCGCGGCTATCTTACCGGCACGACATCCACGTCCATCTGGACGCGCTATCAGGCCGGCGAACGGTCCTTCGGTGGTCTCACCTTGCCGGACGGCCTGAAGAAGAACTCCAAGCTGCCGCACCCCATCTTCGATCCGACCACCAAGGAGGACACCCACGACCGGGCCTTGTCGCTCAAGGAACTGGTCGATGAGGGCTTCATCGAGGCCGATATGCTGGAGCGCTTGCGCGACACCGCCTTGAAGCTGTTCGCCCGCGGTCAGGAAGTCGCGGCCAAGCACGGCCTGATCCTGGTCGACACCAAGTACGAGTTCGGCGTCGACGAAAAGGGTGTTCTTACCCTGATCGACGAGATCCATACTCCGGACTCATCGCGGTATTGGTGGCTGAACTCCTACGAGGAGCGTCTGGCGCGCGGCGAGGAGCCTGAATACTTCGACAAGGAGTTCTTGCGCATCTGGTTCCGCCAGCACTGCGATCCCTACAAGGACGAGGTGCTGCCGCAGGCGCCGGCCGAAATGATCTCGGAACTATCGCGTCGATATATCAATATTTACCAGCAGCTCACGGGGGAGACTTTCGCGATCGATCGGACCATCCCACCGACGCAGCGGATTGAACGCAATCTGGCGCGCTATCGACTGGGTTGACACTATTCCAATTGCTGTGCCGTTGCGACGCAGCGGCTCGATCGGCCGTGATTTGACGCCGGTGCGGCGAATCCCGCACCGTGTGGGCGTTATGCTGGACAAGGTATTGGCAAGACTGTTTGGGCCGGCGCTGGACGCCGTTGCTTGGCGTTTCGGCAAGCGAGCGGCTTTGGCGGCGTTCGTCATCAGTCTGGCCGCTCTGCCGCTGATTGCCTTCGAGCACTATTGGCTTGGCTTGGTCGTGCTTGTCGCCGGCCGGATTCTGTCTGCCATGGCCGCGAGGGGAGACGTCGATCCTGCTGGCTCGGTTCTTGATGCCGTGAGTGTGGCGGCGCTGCCATTCGCTTTCGCTTTGGCCGATCCGTCCCGCGC
>JBJKRM010000413.1:0-6041 GCA_046704685.1 Rhizomicrobium sp. | reverse complement strand
AAGCCGTCTGATGCGCGGGGGCACGACCAAGCGCCGCTTCCTGCAGACATCCGCGGCAGGAGCGACTATGGCATTGATGTCGGACAGATTGCAGGCCAAAGCCGTGCAGCACGAACCTCACGCCGGTCCGTTGGAGCGCGACCTGTCGGGGCGCTGGCAGTTCCGCCAAGTGGGACGTGACGACTGGATGCCGGCCACCGTGCCCGGCACGGTGCACACCGATCTGTTGGCCAACGGCGCGATCCCCGATCCGTTCTACCGCACCAATGAGCGCGATCTGCAATGGATCGACAAGAAGGATTGGGAATATCGCACCACGCTCACCATCGATGCCGGGACGCTGGCGCACGATCATCTCGAACTCTGCTTTGACGGCCTCGACACCTATGCCGATGTCTATTTCAACGATGTGCTGGTGCTGCAGGCGGACAATATGTTTCGCCGCTGGACGGCCGACATCAAGCCGCACGTCAAAACGGGGGAGAACGTTTTGCGCGTGCTGCTGCGCTCGCCCATCCAAGAGGGCCTGAAGCGCCTCGCCACGCTGGGCTACGATCCGCCGGCGGTGGTCGATTGGAGCGAGATCGGTGGTCTCGGCGACAAGCATCTCAGCATGTTCGTGCGCAAGGCCGGCTATCATTTCGGCTGGGACTGGGGCCCGCGCTTCGTCACCTCGGGCATCTGGCGCAAATTGCACCTGCGCGCCTGGAGCGGCGTGCGCATCGCCGATCTTCATATCGTGCAAGACAGCGTCTCGCCTCTGAAGGCCGAGCTGACCGCCGTGTTCGAGATCGTCTCGGACATCACCGGCCTGGCCGTGGTCGAGATCCATTCCCCCACCGATTCCTCGGTGAAAGCCAAGGCGCAGATCTATCTCGGCACCGGGCTGAACAAGGCGGAGGTGAAATTCACCATCGTCCATCCCACGCTGTGGTGGAGCAACGGCCTGGGCGATCCGCATCTTTACGAGTTCACCGGCCGGCTCGCCACGTCCCATGCCGGCGATCGCCGCACGCTGCGCACCGGCCTGCGCACCCTGAAGATCGTGCAGAAGCCCGATGCGGGCGGCACCAGCTTTTTCGTTGAGCTCAACGGCGTTCCGGTCTTCATGAAGGGCGCCAACCACATCCCCAATGACAGCTTCCCGCCACGGGTCACGCGGGCTGTCTACCAGCGTGAAGTGCGCTCCGCGGTCGACACCCATATGAACATGCTGCGCGTCTGGGGCGGCGGCCTCTATGAGGACGACGTCTTTTACGATCTGTGCGACGAAAACGGCATCCTGATCTGGCAGGATTTCATGTTCGCCTGCGTGATGTATCCGGGCGACCAGGCGTTCCTCGACAATGTGCGCCAGGAAGCGATCGACAATGTCCGTCGCCTGCGCGGTCATCCCTGCCTTGCCTTGTGGGTGGGCAACAACGAGATCGACACCGCCTGGCAGAACGACGTGCCCGGCGGCGGCTGGAAGTGGAAGGAGAAGTACACGCCGGAACAGCGCGACCAGATGTGGACCGCCTATAAGGCCATCTTCTACGACATCCTGCCGCAAGTGGTGGCTGGCGAGGACCCGCAGCGTTTCTACTGGCCGTCATCGCCGCTCGCCGCCTGGGACGGCCACGACGTCGTGCGCCATGCCGACATCACCACGCCCAAGCAGTCCGGCGACATCCATTATTGGGGTGTGTGGTGGGGCGAAAAGCCGTTCTCCATCTATCGCGAGCGCATCGGCCGTTTCATGACCGAATACGGGTTCCAGTCCTTCCTGGAATTCCGCACCATCGAGACCTTCGCCAGGCCGGGCGATTACGACATCTTCTCCGAGGTGATGAAGGCGCATCAGCGCTCCTACATCGGCAACGGCACGATCAAGACCTACATGGCGCGCGACTACAAAGTGCCGGCCGATTTCCGCCAGTTCCTTTATGTCGGGCAGGTGCTGCAGGCCGCCGGCATCAAGGTCGCCATGGAGGCGCATCGCGCCCGCATGCCCTATTGCATGGGCTCGCTGTTTTGGCAGATCAACGACTGCTGGCCGGTGGCCTCCTGGAGCAGCATCGATTACGACGGCCGCTGGAAGGCGCTGCAATACATGGCGCGCAAATCCTTCGCCCGCGAGCTGGTGACGTCGTGGGTCGAAGACGGCGTCGTCAAGATCGTGGTCGTCAGCGACCGGTTGAAGGGGCGTCCCGCCACCCTGAGCCTCAAGCTGATGGATTTCCAGGGCAAGGTGTTGAAGCTGATCAAGCGGCCCCTGATGCTGATGGGAAACAGCAGCGCCGAAGTCTTCAGTTCTGCGGTGGCCGGCCTGCTGGAAGGGGCGGCGCCCGAGGACGTTCTCTTGCACGCCAGCCTGGGCAACGACCACGAGACGCTGGCCGAAGACATCCTCTATTTCCGTCCGGTGAAGGACCTGGCGCTGCCCGCCGCCAAGCCGGTGATCAAGGTGAAGGATCTCGGCGGCGAATTTGCCATCGGGCTGTCCTCGCCGGTGCTGGTGAAGAACCTTTATCTCAATCACGATCAGGTCGATGGCTTCTTCAGCGACAATTATTTCGATCTCTTGCCGCGCCGGCCAAAGGTCGTGCGATTCAAGCCGGCGCGCCATATCCGGGCCGCCGCGCTGCGCGACGGCTTGCAGGTGATGCACATGGCCCTGGTGAATTAGTGGTCCGGTCGTGACATTTGCTCGGTTTGTCATCCGCCGCGAATGCGGTGGACCCAGTTGGGTTCCGTACCATGGGTGCAGGTGTCACCTGGATGGCCTGCAGTTGCAGGCCATGACAACTTGATCTTTGATCTGGCGTCTTACGGGATGCGGTGAACAGGCGGGGGAATGAGATGAGTTCGTCGTCCGAAGTGGGTCGCATGAAGCCTGTCGTTCAAGGCGCCGCCCTGATGCTGCCGCTGGTGATCTTCCTGTTCTTCGCCTGGGGCTTCACCACCTCGCTCAACGATCCCTTGATCGCCAAGCTGAAAGGGTTGTTCTCCCTCTCCTATGCCGAGGTGATGCTGACCCAATCGGCCTTCTTCCTCGGCTACTGCATCTTCTCGATCCCCTCCGGCATCGTGCTGGCGCGGGCCGGTTATGTGCGCACCATCGCGCTGGGGCTGGCCGTCATGGCGATCGGCTGCCTGTTGTTCGCGCCGGCCGCCATGACCGGCATCTATGCCAGCTTCCTCGGGGCGCTGTTCATCGTCGCCGCTGGCATGGCGCTGTTGCAGGTCGCCGCCAATCCTTACATCGCGCTTCTGGGATCGGCGCGGAACGCTTCCAGCCGCCTCAGCTTCGCCCAGTCGTTCAATTCCCTGGGGACCTTCTTCGGTCCGCTGGTGGGGGCCTTGTTCCTGTTGCAGCACGGTGTGGCGGCCCCTGAGGGCGCCAATGAAACCGCGTTGCGGACGGCGCGCATCGCGGAAGCCCAGCTGGTGCAGGTGCCGTTCCTGATGATCGCGTTTGTGCTGCTGGTGGTGGCGCTGGTGTTCTGGCTGCTGCGCCGGGTGCCGACCCCGCCGACGGCATCTGCCGACGTCAACCCTTTCAGTCGTCGCATCCTCACCCAGCCGCGGCTGATGTTCGGCGTCGTCGCCATCTTCGTCTATGTCGGCGCCGAGGTGGCGATCGGCAGCGGCCTGACCAATTACCTGATGCAGGGATCGGTGATCGGCAACCAGGCGGGCGAGATCGGCCGGCAGATCTCGACTCTCCTCGAACAGGTCTTCCATCGCCGCTGGAGCTTCAATGTGGCCCAGGTCGCCGGCGCCATGGTCAGCGTCTACTGGGGCCTGGCCATGGTGGGCCGCTTCATCGGTTCGGCCGTGTTGTCGCTGGTCAAGCCGAGCAAGGTGCTGGCCTTCAACGCCGTCGTCGCGATTGTTCTGGCGCTGACGTCATCGCTGACCACCGGTGTCGTGGCGGCGGCCGCAGTGCTCGCCATCGGCTTGGCCAATTCCATCATGTGGCCGACCATCTTTACGCTGGCACTGGACGGGCTGGGCGAGGACACCTCAAAGGGATCGGCGCTGCTCTGCACCGCCATTGTCGGCGGTTCTGTCATCCCCTTTGTCTATGGCTGGGTGGCGGACCTGCAGGGTTTGGCGACAGCGCTGCTGGTGCCGGCCGCCTGCTATCTCTTCATCGCCGGCTATGGCTTGGCCGTGGACCGCGCCCCAAGGTTCTCGCACTGAACTGCGACCGAGCGGCCCCGTCAGGGCAGGCCCACTCGCAACCGCGTTCTGTCTCGTACTGTACCGTACTGTTTCAACGTGATGGTCAGGGGTGCGGCCTGCGACAGGGTCTTTGTGGACCCGACGACGTCGATCGAGAGCCCGCCTCTCGCCAGGGGGCTTGCGGTGCTCATGGCCGATCCGCCGTAAGGTCATGGCTGGCGGATTAAGGTTTTTCCGTCTTGGGGGGGCCGGGATTTCCGTCGCAGATCTCGCGGATTCAGGACGGCCGGTTTGCCAAACGAATGGCCGCCAAAGGTTGCGGATAATTGTACGCAGAACGGTTGCATAATTGTCACTCGGTTCCACAGCAGCGATAGGAGCGTTTGGCCTAGCCCCGGCAATTGTTTGCGAGGGCTGACGTTACCGGGTTTGCCCTCACCAAGGTCGTGATTGGGGCCCAAAATATCTCAGACATGAATTAGAATTATATTTTATTATCAATACGATAGCTTGCAACCCCGGTCCGTCTAGGCGGCGTCGGGAGAAGTATCTGGCTAACAGATGCGTTGCAGTTAGATAATTCCAACTACCAATTCTTACAGTCGTATGTAACTTTACGACAACTATTAGTCAGATAAATCATTGCAGGTCTGCAAGCGAAGTTAGCTCATGAAGGTACGTCGTCCGGCACGATTACCTCAAGTCCAGCCTTGCGCGGGGTGCGCCGCCTCTGAGGCGATCTGCATGGCAGTGCGAGGCTTCGCCGTTACACACAACCTAAGGGGGTTCTCGTGTTCAAGTTAAAAAACCGTCTGCGTTCCGCAATGCTCATGGGCACGGCCGTCGCGACGATCATTGGCGCCACGGCACCTGCTGCCGACGCTGCCGATACGGCTCACGCCTATGCCAGCGTGTTTGGTGGCGTCAGCATTTTGCAAAATCCGGGCCTGAAGGGCAGCAGCCATACATCTTATTACTCATATTTGACGTCACTCTCATCACAATCGGCCGACACGTCGTTCAAGACCGGCTTCGTGGTGGGCGGCAATTTCGGCATCGACTGGGGCAACAATCTGCGCACCGAGCTGGAGCTTGCCCTGCGCCAGAACAATTCAAGCAGTCATGCCCTGCTGAAGACCAGCTACTCTTATATGTATAGCGGCGCCGGCCCGTACACGGTCTCCAAGTCGACGAGCACCGTTCCGGCCAATATGAATCTGCGCGCTTGGTCGCTGATGGCGAACGCTTGGTACGACTTCGATGTCGATATGCCGTTCACGCCTTATGTCGGCGGCGGCTTCGGCATGGCGATGGTCCAGATCAGCGGCAACTTGAACGGCTTCAATCTGCACAAGAAGAACGACACCGTGTTTGCCTGGCAGTTGGGTGCCGGTGTCAGCATGCCGATCACCGACAACATCAAGGCATTCCTCGACTATCGCTATTTCGCTGCGGACAGCGCGGCTCTCAAGCTGGAGCCGGGTTTCCATGGCGGCGATATCACCGCGAACTTCGACAGTCACACGGTCTTAGTGGGCCTGCGGTTCAACTTGTAGGGAACCACAACAATTGTCCGCAAAATCGACCCGTTTGATCGGGAGACAGTGTGAAAATGAACGTAGGGGACGTGTCGTGAACCGTTTTTCCAAAAACTTCGCTTATTCGCTGATGCTTGGTGCAAGCGCTTTAGCCCTCACTTGTGGCGCAGCGTATGCCCAAAGCTCAACAAGTGGTGTCGAAACCGTCGTCGTGACCGGATCGCTGATCCCGCAGGCGGCGCTGACTGAGACAACCGCGCCCACCATCATCAACTCGGCGGCCGATATCCAGAAATCGGGCTACGCCAATGTCGGCCAGGTGCTGTCGCAGAT
>JBJKRM010000412.1:0-3439 GCA_046704685.1 Rhizomicrobium sp. | reverse complement strand
CCTACGCTGAAACCGAACGGTCCGATGCCGAAGCCGAAGCCGTTGTCGTAACCCGGCCCGTTATCGTAATAGCCGTAGCCTGGCGCCTCCGCATAAGCGTTATAGCGCGGCGTAGTAACTGGTCGTCCGTGAAGTTCCCAGTTTTCAAGCTGGCAGGGGTCGAAGACCGGCGAAAAGAGCCGCCAGGATTCGGCGCAGTAAAAGCTTCAGCCACCGGAGCAGGAGGCTGAAGTTGTAGCCGGCGGCAGCGAGGACGGCGTTGATGGCATCGCCCTGGCGGTACCAGAGATAGTTTCGGCCCATGCGGTGCTCGGCCTTCATGTGGCCGATGATAGGCTCGACGGCCGATCGTCGTCGCATTTCGCGTTTGATCTTCGGCGTGACGCGCCGCCTCTGGCCGGCGATGACGATCCTGAACCGGTAATCGGGCGGCGCATTGTGACCGCGATAGCCCTTGTCGACGAAGGCACGCTGGATCGTGTTGCCGACCAGCGCTTCCATGTCGGGGATCACGGTCGCGAGCGTATGGCCGTCGTACGGGTTGCCCGGCAGCGCCTTCGCATGGGTGACGAACTGTCCGCCTTTGGCGTGGTGCAGCGTGGTAGCGACCGACACCTTGACGCCGATCTATGGACCGCCCCCGCATTGCAAGGCGGATTTTGACAAAAGTTGAAGTGGTCTGCGCCAATCTATTCGGCTTCATGTTGGAGCTGTCGCTCCGAGCCAATATGGATATCCGCGCACTTCTGTCCTCAATAACTCGTCGGCCGCGACCGGCCATGGGGTCGAACCAGGTTTCAGAAGCGACGGTGAGACCGTTCACCCATTTGTCATTCCGTCTCGCAAACCTCGGTGGAACTCCGTTTCGATCAATTGAACGATGTCATGCTGTGTGCATTGCCAGGCTTGGTTGGAACGTTCGACAAGCCGCCAGCATGCTCCAAGCGATTCGAGCCAGCTTAGCCGCCAGCGCTACCACCAGAACATTCGGATGTAACCGTCGTGATGCCGCCTCAAGCCACTGCCCGAATCCATGCTTCGACCAAGATTGAGGCCGCAACAGGACAGATCTCGCACCCTGAATGAATAAGGTTCGTAGGTAGCGATTGCCACGCCGCGTTATTCTGCCGAGAATCGTTCGATCGCCTGTCGAGACCTGCTTCGGCACAAGGCCCAGCCATGCGGCAAAATCGCGACCTTTCGTGAACGCGTCGCCAGTCCCAATGGCGGCTATCATGGCGCTTGATATAATGGGGCCGACCCCCGGTGCACTCATCAATCGGCGGCAATGTTCATTTTTGTCGGCGAGAGCTTCGATTTCTGCAGTAGTCGATGCCACCCGTGTATCGAGATAACGCCAATCTTCGCATAAATCTTCGATAAGCCGAACTACTTGGGGTGAGAGAACGTCAATGCGCTTCGATAAAAGTTCCGGAATAGCTAAGCGGAGTGCGGCTGGACCTTGTCGAACCGGCAGTCCTCTTTCTAGCAAGAAGCCGCGAATCTGGTTGATTATGGCCGTCCTTTGAGTAACCAGACGACTGCGGATTCTATGTAGCGCCTGCAGGTCGAGCTGTTCGGCGCTCTTTAAGGGAACGAACCGCATAGTTGGTCTCTGCACGGCCTCAGCTATCGCTTCTGCATCACGGTAATCGTTCTTGTGGCCTTTCAGATACGGTTTCACGTATTGAGCCGGCAAAAGCCTGACTCGATGGCCGAGCTTTTCCAGTTGTCGGCCCAGATGATGAGCGCCGGCACAGGCTTCCATTCCAATCAGACATGGCGATATATTTGCAAACGACCTCTCAAGCTGATTTCTCGATTTCTTGTGCCGCAGAACGACGGCGCCGCGACAGTCGAGCCCGACGATATGAAAGGTGTTCTTTCCCAAGTCGATACCCATCGTGACAATCGTGGTCTGAGACATGGCATGTGCTCCTGATTCTCGCCCCTCCCCAGGATGACGGTGAGAGCGGGGGCGGTCCATGCCATTAACTCGTAGGGGCGATGGGCTTTGCCCTTGCCGATGCACTCCACTTCGGGAGCGTGAAGCGAATAAATTTTCGGGCCCCGCTGACGCGCCGTCTGATCGTGCAAGCGGCGGGCCCGCGACAAGATGGGACCGAACACCATCTCTTCAAGCCAGACATCACCCTCGATCTTGCGGGCGATGTCGCGGATCACCCGGCCCAGATAGGTCTTGAGCTTCTTCAGCGCCCGATTGGCGCGCTTGAACTGCTTGGCGTGGGCGTAGCGCTGATGCTTGATCAGTGCGAACTTGCCCACCCGCGTGTAGGATTGACGAAGGTCGACGCCGTACCTTTTGGACAGCCGCACCAGGATCTCGCGTGCCCGGTTCATCAGCCGCGCGTCGGTGGGGAACATAACGTTCTTGGGCTGCACCGTGGTATCGACGATGACCTCGGATAGCTGCGCCGGCTTGACCGCCTCGGTCCGGGTCGCGACCGCCAAGCTCTCCTGCAGGAGAGACTTGACCTTCTCCTCGCCCATGCGCTGGCGCCAGCGGGTCAGCGAAGAGCGGTCGAGCACCAGCGCGTGCTGGAAGAACTCCTCCCCGCAGAAGAATTGGTAATACGGGTTCTCCAACCAGCGCTCGCACAGCACCTCGTCCGACAGGTTGTGGGTGTATTTGAGGATGATCAGCCCCGCCATCAGCCGGGTCGGCAGCGGCGGCTGACCGGGACCATCCGTATAGGCCTCGCCGAACGTCCGTTCGAGGAACGTCCAATCCACCTCCCGAGCCAGCTTCACCAAGGGATGGCGCAGGTCGATGATCTGATCCAGTCGCGACCGGAACAGGTCCTGCTCGCCGGTCTGACGACGCTCCCGTGGTTTCATGGCATCCCCGCTCCGACTCGATTCCGACACAGGGAATCACGAATCCGATTTGCAAGGAAACGCCATTCAAGGCCGCGCTTTCCCGCAAATTCGATTACTTCGAGGCGCCAGTTTTCCGCCTGAAATCAGCAGCTTCGGAATTCTTCACATGGCGTAATCGCGGGCGGTTGCCCCTCCTCACATCCTGACAGCCGAGGTCCGGTAGATTCGACCTCGCCAATTGCGCGAAAGGAAAAGCAATTATGGAACATTATGTCGGACTAGATGTATCGATGGAGGAGACCAGCGTGTGCGTTCTCGGCCACAGTGGCGACCTTGTCTTCGAAGGCAATGTGCCGTCGCGACCCGAGGCGATTGCAAGGGTATTGCGGAGGCGAGCACCGGGCGCATACCGCATCGTCTTTGAGACCGGCTCCCTCTCGAATTGGCTCTGGCACGAGCTCAAGTCGCTCGGCTTTCCGGTCATCTGCCTGGACGCTCGACATGCGAGAGCGGCATTGTCGATGCGCATGAATAAATCCGACCGGAATGATGCACGCGGATTGGCCGAGATGGCGCGCATGGGGTGGTATCGCGAAGC
>JBJKRM010000411.1:0-6683 GCA_046704685.1 Rhizomicrobium sp. | reverse complement strand
CCCGTGGACAAGCGCTTGCCGCGCTCTACCCCGGCCGCCTCACGCTGATGCATGGGGCCTTCTCCGAGTTGGACCGGCTGCTCGCCGCCACGGGGGTGGACGGCACCAACGGCGTGGTACTCGATCTCGGCGTGTCGTCCTTCCAGTTCGATGAGCCGGTGCGCGGCTTCTCCTTCCGCGCCGACGGGCCGCTCGACATGCGCATGAGCGCGGCGGGCGAGAGCGCCGCCGATGTGGTCAACAGCGCCGACGAGAAAGCGCTGGCCGAGATCATCGCCCGCTACGGCGAAGAGCGTCAGGCCCGCCGCATCGCCAAGGCGATCATCGCCGCCCGCCCGATCCACCGCACCCTGGAGCTGGCCGAGGTGGTGTCCAAGGCGCTGGGTCCGGCGGCGCAGCGCCTGCCGATCCATCCGGCGACGCGCACCTTCCAGGCCTTGCGCATCCATGTGAACGACGAGCTTGGCGAGCTGGCCAGCGCCCTCGAGGCCGCCACCGCTGTGCTGAAGCCGGAAGGCCGCCTCGCCGTGGTCTCCTTCCATTCGCTGGAAGACCGCATCGTCAAGCGCTTCCTTTCCGAACGCGGCAAGGCCGCGCCGCAGCCCTCGCGCCATGCGCCGGAGGTCACGCGGCAGGCCAAGCCGCAATACCGTCTTCTGGCTTCCAGGCCGGCAACGCCCGGCGAAGCCGAGATTTCGATCAACCCCCGTTCCCGTTCCGCCAAGTTGCGGGCGGCCGAGCGCCTGGCCGCCTAGGAGAGTGCCATGATCCGTGTCGTCAGTACGTTCTGCGTAGGATTGATGGGCTTCACCATCCTGACGCTGTACCACGTGTCGGAGCAGACCCGCATCGCGCGGCAGGACCTGGTGCAGGCCCAGAACCAGATCCAGACCGAGCAGTCGCAGATCAGTGTGCTCGAGGCGCGATGGCAGAGGGTCGCCAGCCCCGAAGTGGTGCAGAGGCTGGCGGAGGCGAAGCTCGGCATGGAGAACGCCACCACCATCCAACTGGCGTCGGTCAGCATGCTGCCGCGCCGCGGCGACGATGCGCTGGGCGGGGTGCAGGTGCGCTCGGCGAGCGCGCATATGCCGGCGGCTCCGGCCCGTGTCTTCAAAGCTTCTGTGCGCAGCGGAATGTGATGGTCCATGGCGCCACAGCAGTCCACCGTCTTCCAACGGCGAATCCTCACCGGGGCGGTGATCTGTGTGGCCGCTTTCTCGCTGGTGGGATTGCGCCTGGTCGATGTGACGGTGCTGCGCGGCGGCGCCGCGCCGATACGGCATGTGCCGCGGCCGCTGCTGACGCGCGCCGATCTCGTCGATCGTAACGGCGAGCTCATCGCCCGCGATCTTCCGGCGGACGATCTCTATGCCCGCCCGCGACTCTTGAAGGACAAGCGCCGTGCGGCGCAGGAGCTCGCGGTGGCGACCGGCGGCGACGTCAAGCGGTTGTCGGCGATCCTGCACGAGAAATACCGTGTCGTGCTGGTGGCGCGGCAGCTGCCGGCGACGGCGCGTGCCAAGGTGATGATGCTGAAGCTGCCGGGCCTCGAATTCACCCCCAACAGCAAGCGCTATTATCCCGACGGCCGCATGGCGGCGCAGGTGATCGGCGTCACCAATCCCGACGGCAAGGGCATTTCCGGACTCGAGCTCGGCCTGGAGAAGAAGCTGCGCGGTGGCGCCGCGCCGGTCGTCACCTCGCTCGACATGCGCGTGCAGTTCATCGTCGAGCACGAGGCGCAGGCCAGCATGCAGGAGTTCAAGGCCCGCGCCGCCGGCGGCTTGGTCATGGACGTGCGCACCGGGGAAGTCCTGGCGATGGTCTCGTTGCCGGATTTTGACCCCAACAAGCGCGACTTCGGCCCGCACGACTCCACGCGCAACATCATGGCCCAGAACGTCTACGAGCTGGGCTCGGTGTTCAAGATTTTCGCCTTCGCCCTGGCGCTGCAGGATCACACGATCCATCTGGGCGAGACTTTCCCGATCGGCGATGGGCTGAAGGTCGGCCGCTTCACCATCCATGATGCCGAGCGCATGCCGGCGACGCTGCCGGTGCGCGATATCCTCGCCCTCTCCTCCAACATCGGCACGGCACAGATCGCCATGCAATCGGGCGCCGACCGCCAGCGCGCCTTTCTCACCAAGCTGGGATTGATGGGCCCGGTTCGCAGCCAACTCCCCGAACGGGCTTGGCCGCTCTATCCCTCGAATTGGGGCACCGTCGAGACCGCCACCATCGGCTTTGGTCACGGCATCTCGGTGACACCCTTGTCTTATGCGGCGGCGGCGGCATCGATCGTCAACGGTGGGCGCCGCGTGCAGCCGACATTTCTCAAGCATCCCGAGGACGCGCGCGGCGAACAGGTGATCTCCCCCGAGACCAGCGCCACCATGCGCCAGCTGTTGCGCTACGTCGTCACCAACGGAACCGGCAAGAGCGCGGATGTCCCCGGCTATGATGTCGGCGGCAAGACCGGATCGGCCGAGATCGCAGGCCCTCATGGCTACCAGCAGCACAAGCTGATCACCTCCTTCTTCGCGGTCTTTCCCATCGACCGTCCGCGTTATCTCGTTTTTGTGCTGCTCGACGAACCGCACGGAACCAAGGCAACTCATGGTTTTGCGCTGGCGGGATACACCGCGGCGCCGCTGGCCGGACATATCATTGCCCGGATTCCACCCTTGCTCGGAGTTCCGATCAATCCGATAACCCTCGTCAAAGAGAATTCACAAAATGATCGCGGGTGATGAGGTGGTGGCCGGTACGGCGAGAAAATTCGCCGGGCTCGCGAGCGACAGCCGCGAGATCCGACCCGGTTTCCTGTTCGCTGCGATCCCCGGCACCAAAGGGGACGGCGCGGCCTTTGTCACCGACGCCGTGGGGCGCGGCGCGGTTGCCGTGCTGGGCAAACCGGAGATCGCTTCTGCCGTGCAGGCCGCCGGCGTCGAATTCATTGCCGCCGACAATCCGCGCAAGGCGCTGGCGCGCTATGCCGCGGCGCTGCATCCCGGACAGCCAAAGACCATTGCCGCCGTCACCGGCACCAATGGCAAGACGTCCATCACCGTTTTCCTGAGCGAGATCTGGACGGCGCTCGGCAAGCGCGCCGCCAGCATGGGCACGATCGGCGTGGTGACGCCGGAGCGCGCCATCAAACTCAACCACACCACGCCGGGTCCGGTGCAGCTGCATCAGATCCTGTCGGAGTTGAAGCGCGACAACATTCCATGTCTGGCGGTGGAAGCCTCCAGCCACGGGCTCGATCAGTACCGGTTGGACGGCGCCGATATTGCGGCGGTGGCCTTCACCAACATCACCCGCGACCACATGGATTATCATCCCACCTTCGAGGCGTATCTTGCCTGCAAGCTGCGGCTGTTCCGCGAGTTGGCGCGCGACGGTGCGGCGGCGGTGGTCAATGCCGACAGCGATCAGGCCGGCGCCTTTGTGGCGGCGGCGGGCGAACGCGGCCTGAGGTTGATCACGGTCGGCGAATACGGCGGCGGCATCAAGCTGGTGTCGCGCACACCGAGTGCCGAAGGTCAGACTCTCGACGTCGTTCACGCCGGCAAGAGATACGTCATCGCCCTGCCGTTGGCCGGGGCCTTCCAGGGCTCCAATGCGCTGGTGGCGGCGGGGCTGGCGATCGGTGCCGGCGAAGATCCCGAAGGCGTGTTCGCGGCGCTGGCGCAGCTCAAAGGCGCGGCGGGCCGTTTGGAGAAAGTGGCGGTCGCCAAATCCGGTGCGCCGGTCTATGTCGATTACGCCCACACCCCGGATGCGCTGGAGAATGTTCTGACCGCCTTGCGGCCGCACACCCAAGGCCGGCTCGCCATCGTGTTCGGCTGCGGCGGCGACCGCGACAAGGGCAAGCGCCCGTTGATGGGGGCCGCCGCGGCGCGGCTGGCCGACCGGGTGATCGTCACCGACGACAATCCGCGTACGGAAGTTGCCGCCACCATCCGGACCGAAATCCTCAAGACCTGCCCCGGTGCGACGGAGATCGGCGACCGCGCCGAAGCCATAAAGGCCGGAATTCAGGAGCTTTCCGAAGGCGATGCCTTGATCATCGCAGGAAAAGGCCATGAGAGCGGCCAAATTGTGGGTGATACCATTCATCCTTTCTCCGATCGCGAAGAAGCCATCAAGGCGGCGGTCGCACTGGGTGGAGGGGCCGCATGAGCATTCTTTGGACATCGGAAGAGATGGAGCGCGCCACGCTGGGCCGCGCCTCGCAGCCGTTCACGGTGAGCGGTCTGGCGCTGGATTCGCGCAAGCTCAAGCCGGGCGAGCTTTATCTGGCGGTCAAGGGCGAGAACAAGGACGGCCACGACTTCATTGCCTCCGCTTTCAAGCACAAGGCCGCGGCGGCGCTGGTGTCGAAACCGGTCGAGGCTGCAGGGCCGGTGCTGCTGGTGGCGCATACCCAGCGCGCCCTCGAGGATCTCGCCCGCGCCGCCCGCGCCCGCTCCAATGCCACGGTGGTCGCCGTCACCGGCAGCGCCGGCAAGACCACCACCAAGGAGATGCTGAAGCTGGCCTTCGGGGCGCTGGACCAGACGCATGTGTCCGGGGCCTCGTTCAACAACCATTGGGGCGTGCCGTTCAGTGTCGCCGGCCTGCCGCGCGAGGCGCGCTATGCCGTGTTCGAGATCGGCATGAATCATTTCGGCGAGATCCGCGGGCTGGTGCCGTTCGCCAAGCCGCAAATCGCGCTGATCACCACGATTGCGCCGGCGCATCTGGAGTTCTTCGGCAATTGCGAGGCCATCGCCGACGCCAAATCGGAGATCATGGAACGGCTGATGCCGGGCGGCGCGGTGCTTCTGCCGGTGGACAGTCCCTATTGCGAGCGTCTGCGCGCCCGCGCCAAGCAGCTCCATGTCGCGCGCGTTTTCACCTTCGGCACCGCTGCTTGCGCCGATGCGCGGCTGTCGTCCTATGAGGAAACCGCCGAAGGCATCCGCATGCGCTGCGAAATCCTGGGCAAGCCGGTGGACGCGGTGATCGGCGCGCCGGGCAAGCACATCGCCTCCAATGCGCTGGGGGCCCTGCTCAGCGTGGCCGTGGCGGGCGGCGACATCTTGAACGCGGCGGCCGCCTTGCGCGACTTCGCGCCGCTCAAGGGCCGCGGCGAGCGGATTGCACCCGGCGGCATCGAGATCTTCGACGAGAGCTACAACGCCAATCCCGCCTCGATGGCGGCGGCGCTGGCGCTCTTGGCCAAGGCACCCGGCCGCAAGATCGCGGTGCTGGGCGACATGCTGGAACTGGGGTCCGGCGGCGCCGCGTTGCATGCCGGCCTGGCGCCTTATCTCGAGGTGGCCGATCAGGTGTTCCTGAGCGGGCCGCTGATGAAGTCGCTGCATGAGGCGCTGCCGGCGGCCCGCCGCAGCGGCTATGCGACGAGTTCGGCCGAGCTGGCGCCTGTGGTCGCCGCGGCCGTCAGGCCGGGGGATACGGTGCTGGTGAAGGGATCGAATGGCAGCCGCATGGGGCTGGTGATCGATGCCCTCAAATCGCGCACGGGATAGGGGGAGCCATGTTCCATTTTCTTTTCTACCTTCCCCATGCCGACCAGATGTCGTTCCTGCGGCTGTTCAAATACCTGACCTTCCGGTCCGGCGGCGCGGTGCTGACATCGCTGTTCATCGCCTTCTGGATCGGCCCCACCCTGATCCGCTGGCTCAAGGTCAAGCAGGGCAAGGGCCAGCCGATCCGCGAGGACGGCCCGCAGCGCCACATCCTGGAGAAAAAGGGCACGCCCACCATGGGCGGCATGCTGATCCTGATCTCCGTCGTCGCCTCGACGCTTTTGTGGGCCGACCTGACCAACGGCTATGTCTGGGTCGTGCTGTTCGTCACCGTCAGCTACGGCATCCTCGGCTTCGTCGACGACTATATGAAGGTGTCCAAGCGCTCGTCGGACGGCATCAGCGGCACGACGCGGCTGCTGGTCGAGTTCGGCGTGGCGTTCCTCGCCACCTGGTTCATCATGAAGCTGGAGCCCAGTGCCGAAAGCGGCAGCCTGGCCGTCCCGTTCTTCAAGAACATCGCCTTGTCGCTCGGCTTCTGGTTCATCCTGGTCGGCGGCTTCTGGATCACCGGCTTCGCCAATGCCGTGAACTTCACCGATGGCCTCGACGGCCTCGCCATCATGCCGGTGATGATCGCGGCCGCCGCCTTCGTCCTCATCGCCTATGTGGCCGGCAATGAGAAGTTCTCGACCTATCTGCAGCTCAACTATGTGCCGGACACCGGTGAGCTCGCCGTCTTCCTCGCCGCCTTGATCGGCGGCGGGCTGGGATTCCTCTGGTACAACGCGCCGCCGGCCTCGGTCTTCATGGGCGACACCGGATCGCTGCCCTTGGGCGGCGCTCTGGGCGCGGTGGCGATCGCCGTCAAGCACGAGATCGTGCTCGTCATCATCGGTGGGCTGTTCGTGCTCGAGACGGTGTCGGTGATCGTGCAGGTGATCTCCTTCAAGCTGACGGGACGGCGCGTCTTCAAGATGGCGCCCATCCATCATCATTTCGAGCAGCTCGGCTGGCGCGAGCCGACCATCGTGATCCGCTTCTGGATCATCGCCGTGGTGCTCGCGCTGGTCGGGCTGTCCACCTTGAAATTGCGGTGACGGGCATGATCGCGATTAAGGATTTCGGCGGTCGTACCGTGGG
>JBJKRM010000410.1:0-4420 GCA_046704685.1 Rhizomicrobium sp. | reverse complement strand
GCCCACCGCCTGGCAGAGGAAGAAGGCGGCTTTGATGTTCACGTTCATCACGTCGTCCCAGTCCTTCTCCGAGAACTCGAGCGCGTCGGCGCGGCGGATCATGCCGGCGTTGTTGACCAGGATGTCGAGCTTGCCGAGACCGGCGACCGCTTCCTTGACGACGCGCGTGACCGGTTCGATGGTCATCAGATTGGCGTCGATGTTGACGAATTTGCGGCCGAGTTTCCTGATCATAGCCTCGGTTTCGGTCGGCGGCACGAAACCGGCGACCGCGATGTCGGCCCCCGCTTCGGCGAGCGCCACGGCGATGCCCTGCCCCACACCGGTATTGGCGCCGGTGACCAGGGCGGCTTTGCCTTCAAGGTTGAAGGGATTGCTCATTTGGCTTCCTTTTCTTGTCGCGCGACTTCTATTTGAGCTGGCAGATGTCGAGGACGTTCATGTCGGTGTAGTCGAGATTCTCACCGCCCATCGCCCAGATGAAGCTGTAGGCGGCGGTGCCGGCGCCCATGTGGATCGACCACGGCGGCGACACCACGGCTTCCTCGTTGTTGATGATGATGTGGCGGATGGCGTCGGGCTGGCCCATGAAGTGGAAGACGCGGTCGTCCTTCTTAAGGTTGTAATAGAAGTAGACCTCGGCGCGCCGGTCGTGGAGATGCGGCGGCATGGTGTTCCACACACTGCCTTCCTTCAACGTGGTGACGCCGAGCAGGAGCTGGCACGACTTGGCCGTGGTGGGCACGATGTACTGGCGGATGGTGCGCTCGTTGGACTGGGCCAGGGAGCCGCGCTCCAGCGGCACCGACTTCTCGACCGAGATCTTCACGGTCTCGTAGCGGGCATGGGCCGGAGTGGAGGCAAGATAATACCTGGCGGGCTTGGCCGCATCCTTGGACGTGAACACCACCTCGGCCGTGCCCATCGGCACATAAAGGCCGTCCTCGGGAATCATGTCGTACTTCTTGCCGTCGATCGTCACCGTGCCGGCGCCCTGGCCGACATTGACGATGCCGAGCTCGCGCCGCTCCAGGAACGGCTTGCCCTTGGCGGTTTCCGGTTCGCTCTGCGCCGGCAAGGCAACAGCCTGCTTGAGCGGCGCCACCCCGCCGATGACGAGCCGCTCGGTGTGGGTGTAGGTGAGCGAGACCGCATCGGCGGCGAAAAGGCCGTCGACCAGATAGCGGTCGCGCAGCTGCTGATTGGTGGCGCCGATCACGCTGGACGGATCGGTGGCGTAGAGAGTCTTCTTATAAAGGGACATGGCGCATCCTCAGGTTCGGGGACGGGAATTTGGTAACCGGTGTCATAACGCCGATAGCATCAGCGCGCAACGCTTCTTATTCAGACGGCGCTGCGGTGGATTCGCGAACAACCAGCTTGGGAATGACTTCCGCGATGTCGTTCTCCGGCATACGCTTTTTTGTCTGCCGGCCGAGGAGCTTATCGGTCGCCATCCGCCCCATGTCACGCACCGGCAGACGCACCGAGGTCAGCACCGGCCACAGCCGGAGCGCCGTGGCGCTGTCGTCAAAGCCCACCACCGAAAGCTGCTTGGGGATCTCCAGGCCGAGTTCGTGGGCGACCTTGAAGACGCCGGCTGCCATTTCGTCATTGCCGGCGAAGATGGCGGTAGGCCGCGGCTTCAAGGCGAGCAGTTCGCGCGCCACCTCGATGCCGCTATCGAAGGTGTAATTGCCTTCGCGATCATAACTGGGACGCAGCTTGAGGCCGCGCTGCGCCAGGGCCTCACGGAAGCCGCGGCGGCGCTCGTGCGCCGAACGGAAGCTGGGCGGACCGGAGATGTGGGCGATGCGCTCGTGGCCGAGTTCGGCCAGATGATGCGCCGCCTCCTCCGCCCCCTGGCTGTCATGGGTGACCACCATCGCGCTCGGCTTGTCCAGCATCACAGAGGCGACGCGCACATAGGGGCATTCGAATTCCCGCAGCATCTTCACCGTGCGCTCGTCTTCCGAGATCGACGGCGTCAGGATCACCCCGAACAGCTTCTGACGCTCGATGAAGCTGCGCATCTCGGTCAGATAGCCAGGGTTGGTGCGCTCGACCGGATGCACCAGCAGGCCATAACTCGTGCCGCGCATGGAATCGAGAATGCCCTGCTGCATGTTGACGACGTATTGCGGCGTCGGGTTGTCGTAAATCATCCCGACCAGGAACGAGCGGCGGAACGCCAGCCCGCGCGCCTGCGGATCGGGCTCAAACCCGACTTCCTTGATGATGGCGTTGACCTTGAGCCGGGTCTCTACCTTCACTACGGGGGAATCATAGATCACGCGCGAGACGGTCTTCTTGGAGACGTTCGCCAAGCGCGCAATATCGTTGATCGTGGACCGCTTGCGGCCCTTTTCGGCGTGGTCGGGAGGCGTTGTAGGGCTCCTGGAATCAGGTAATCCGGCCGCGTAGTTGACGACGTAACGCCCGCCGGATTCCACAAGGCGATTTGTCTCGGCGCGGAGAATACTGATTTTTCGCGCGCATCAAATGCCGCGCTGCAGATCTGCTGAATCCAACTTCCTTTAGGTAAACTATTGTTAAGATTGGCCAAGGGCCGCCTGCACGCGACGCAGCGCATCGCCCGCCGCCGGCCCTATAATAAGGTGAAGGCCGCTTTTGAGCCCGGCCACCGTGCGTACTCCAGCCGCTCGCAGCGACGAATCATCGGCCAGACCGGGATCCTTTAGATCCACCACCAGGCGGCTGGCGCAGAGGGTGAGGCCCGCGATATTGGCCGCTCCGCCCAGCCCCTCGATCAGGCCGCTGACGGACACATCCGAGGCGGGAATCGGCTTGGCGGGCATTGCGACCGTTTCCGGCCCGGCCGGCGGCTCGGCCGAACCCGCGCCCATGACGGCGCGAATCTCGCCGGCAATCTGATCGGCGGTCGGCCCCACCACGACCTGAAGCGCATTGGCAGAGGGCCGCACGAAACCTTTGGCCCCCAGCGCCCGTAGCCGCGGCTCGTCGATGGCGCCGGAAGACCCCACGATCAACCGCAGCCGGGTGGTGCAAGCGTCAACGCTCTTGAGGTTGGCGGCACCACCCAGGGCGACGAGGAAGGCCTTGCCGCGACCTTCGGCATCGATGATGCGCTCGACAGCGGGCTGCGCGGTGTCCTCACGTCCCAGGGTCTTCAGATTGAAGCGCTGAATCGCGAAGCGGAAGGCGCCGTAATACAGCGCAAAATAGACGAGCCCCACCGGAATCAGCAGCAAAGGGCGCTGGGCACGGTTGAAATTGATGATGTAGTCGAAGACGCCGGCTGAGAAGGTGAAGCCGAGATGCACGCCCAGCGCGTTCATCAGCACCATCGACAGGCCGGTGAGGACGGCGTGAATGGCATAAAGCGGCGGCGCCAAGAACATGAAGCTGAATTCGATCGGCTCGGTAACACCGGTAAGCAGCGCGGTAAGCGCCATGGAAGCGAGAATGCCACCGACCTCCTTGCGCCGCTCGGGACGCGCGGTGTGGTACATGGCCAGGCACGCCGCCGGAAGACCGAACATCATCACCGGGAAGAATCCGGACATGAAGGCGCCGGCGGTGGGATCGCCGGCGAAGAAGCGGTTCAGATCGCCGGTGACGCCGTGATAATTGCCCAGCATCAGCCAGACGAAGCTGTTGAGCAAATGGTGCAGGCCGGTGACGATGAGAAGCCGGTTCAGCGCGCCATAGAGAAACAGGCCGAAGGCCCCCATATGCACCACGGCGTGGCTGGCGAAATCCATTCCCTGCGAAATTGCCGGCCAGGATTCGCCGATGGCGAAGGCCAGACCGAGCGCGCAGAAACCGGCAGCGATGGGGACGAAGCGCCGCCCTCCGAAGAACGCCAGGTAATCTGGCAGCTTGATGGTGTGGAACCGGTTGTAGAGCCAGCCGGAGATGAGGCCGGAAGCGATGCCGGTGGGCACGCTCAGACGGAACAGGGCGTCATTCTTGAAGGCTTGTGTCGCATATTGCAGCGCCTTGCCGCTGAACCCGGCCACCGCATCCGGAGGAACGACCATCAGCGCCTTGGCCCCCCAGATCGCCACCACATAACAAACCACACCGGCCAGCCCGGCCGCGCCGTGGTTCTCTTTCGCCAGACCGACGGCCACGCCGGCGGCGAACAACAAGCCAAGATTCTGGAAAATTGCGTGCCCCGCCTCGGCGATGAAGGCGATGTTCAACAGGTCGGGTTGGCCGATGCGGAGCAGAATGCCGGCAGCGGGAAGCACCGCGATGGGCAGCATCAAGGCGCGGCCCAAAGGCTGCAGGATCTCGAAGGCCGATTTCATGGGCGATCCTCCGACAGGAAGCGGGATTTGACGAAAGCGCGAACTTCGGCGGGTGATGTCAACTTCAGCGCTTCTTGCGCGGCAGCCAGGCAATCATCGTCATGGAGCGTGCGGACCAGTGC
>JBJKRM010000409.1:0-4882 GCA_046704685.1 Rhizomicrobium sp. | reverse complement strand
AAGCTGGAGCGGGCGGCGCAGGAGATTCGCGCCCTGGTGCGCCCTTACGAGCGCGACCGCTATTTCGCGCCCGACATCGAAGCCATCACCCGCCATGTTCGCAGCGGCGCCTTCCGGGGATTGGTGGAGGAGGTGCTCTGAGTTTGGCTACCCCTCCCCCCCGGGGGGATCGGCGATACATGACAAACAATGATCAAGCCCTTGGGTGTTGGCCTTAAGCGCACCCCAGCGCTTGATCCAGCATGCGATAGGCTCGCAACAGCGTCACGGCGTCGTCTGCGCCGTATCCTTCGTCTCACCGTCGCTCGTGAACCAGCCGAACGGGTCGTACCAGGGATGGCTGGCCGTCTTCACCGGTTCGCCGGTGGCGACTTCCGCGGCGGGCTTGTGGTCCGTTTGCGGCGGGGCCGGCGGCGTGGTCTGGCGCTGGGCGATGCTCGGCAGCATCCAATGCACCGACGCCTTCCAGTTGGATACGGCGAGACGGCCGTCCTTGATGGCGGGGCGGTAGTGCCAGTGGGAGGCGCATTTCACCGCCGCGGCGTCGAGCAGTTTTGATCCGCTCGAACCCAGCACCTTGATGGCGGACACCGTGCCGTCGGTCATGATCTTGAAGCCGAGGAAGGTCACGCCTTGCTCGCCCTTGTTGAGGGCATCTGTTGGGTAGTCGGCGTGGCAGTCGTGCGGGCTGGCGGTGGAGGCAGGATGCGAGGCGGCCACCATCTTCACCACGGGCTGCTTGACGATCTTGGTGATGATGACCGGCGGCCGCCTGTCGGCCCCCGTCAGCTTGACGCCGAGGTGGTAGGCGAACAGCAGGGACGATCCCGTGGCGATCGCGCCGGCGATGATCACGGCCCACAAATTGTTGCGGAACTTCTCGCTGCAGAACAGCCCCGAGGAGACGACGAAGACGAGGAATTCGAGAATGATCATGCGGCCGGCCTTTGTGCCGCAAGCCTAGCGTGGAGCGCCGCAAAGTGGCACCGGCGCATTTCGCCTCTCCGGATCGCGCGCGGTGCAGGTATGGCTTGAACGGAGATCGACGGCATTGGACGTTGACGCGTCTTGGTTGTGGGGATCACGCAAACCTTGCGCCGCTGCGCCCTGCCGCTGGCGGCCGCCCTTTTCTTGCTGCCGCGCCGGCGCCGGTCAAGACGCAGGTATCCGCATGCGTCCGCATGGCCGCCGGCCCGTTTGGAGTAACCGCACTTTATGACGGAAATTTGCACACCCATCCGGGGGTCCGGCCCGGGCTGGACCGGCCGGCGATCGACGCGCTGCCGGCGAAAAAAAAGCGGGCGGCTGGCGCCGCCCGCTTGGGTCTGGAGTTGTTGCCGTAACCTAGAAGTTGGGCCCCGGGACATTGCCCTTCGGCGGATAGGCGGGCAGGGGCGGTGGCGGCGACGGCAGCTTGTGCGGGTTCTTCGCCAGATCCGCGAGCAGCATGTTCACCGCCGTTTCGAGCTGGACGTCCTTGCCGGCCATCAGCTGGCCCGGTTCGTCCTGGACCTTGACGTCCGGTTCGACGCCGTGGTTCTCGACCACCCATTCCGATTGAAGGCCGTACACGGCCCCTTCCGGAACGGTGATGTAGCCGCCGTCGAGCAGCGTCCAATACCCGCGGATGCCGCGCACGCCGCCCCACGTCCGCTCGCCGACCAGCTTGCCGAGGCCGTATTTGCGGAAGAAGTAGGGGAACAGATCGCCGTCCGACGCCGAGTACTCGTTGATCAGGCAGACCTTCGGTCCGTTGATCAGCTGGTTCGGAATCGGCTGGTCGTCCCGTTCGCGATTGGTGCTCATGCCGACCAGGACGCGCCGCAACCTTTCCAGCACGATCTGGTCGATGAAGCCGCCGCCGTTCCAGCGGTCGTCGACGATCACCGCCTGCTTGTCGAGCTGCGAGTAGAACTGGCGGATGAACTGGTCCATGCCCAGCGCTTCCATGTCGGACATGTAGATGTATCCGATCTTGCCGCCGGACAGCTTGTCGACCAGTTTGCGGTTGTGGTCGATCCAGGCCTTCTCGCGCAGTGACATTTCGCTCTTCACCGGGTTGACGGTGACCTCGCGCCGCTTGCCGTTCGGTGAGTCGGCCACTGTCAGCACGACCGGCTGGTCGTCGAGGCCGACAAACAGGCTGTAGGGGTTGGTCGGAGCCTTCAGCTGATGGCCGTTGACGGCGATGAGGTAATCGCCCTCGTGCACATCGACACCGGGTTGGGTGAGCGGGCTGCGGTAATCGGGTCGCGTGTTGTCGCCCGGGTAGATCTTGGCGAAGCGGTAGCGGCCCGACTTGGCGTCCAGCGCGTAATCGGCGCCGAGCACTGCGGTGGGAACCGATTTGGTCGAATTGTAATCGTCGCCGCCGCCGACATAGGTGTGCGAATTGCCGAGCGAGCCCTGGACCTCGCCGATGACGTAATTGAGGTCCTCGCGGTCACCGACCAGGGGCAGCAGCTTGGCATAGGCATCATGCACCTTCTGCCAGTCGGCGCCGTTCATCTTGGAATCGACGAACAGGTCCCGCTGCAGCCGCCAGGCATTGTTGAACATCTCCGCCCATTCCTCGGTGGGCACGATGCGCATCTGCATGTGCGACAGGTCGAGCGTGTCGGCCTTGCTCATGTCGGAATCCGCCTTGGCGTCGGCGATCTTGTAGTCGTCCCCTTGCTTGATGGCGATCTTCTCGCCGTCCGCCGACAGGCTGTAATTGTCGAAGCCTTCGATGACCTTGTGGTCCTTGCGCTCCTTCATGTCGAAGACGTGCAACTCGTTCTTCGTGCCGGGCAGCGGCCCCGCGATCATCTGCGGCGGCATCGTCATGTAGAACACCTTGTTGCCGCGGACATCGAGGGAGGCGATGGACGCTGCCGGGATCGGCAGAGGAACCGCGCGGTCCATCAGCCCGTCGAGATCGATCTTGATCGGCTTGATGGCACCCGGCTTCCAGGCCTCCGGTTTGTCGTCCTTCTTGGAGCTCACCGCGCCTTCGTCGGAGCGCGGTGCGAAGGGCGAGGCCTCGTTTTTCGTCAAGGTCGCCACATAGACGCCGGTCATTTCGAGGGTGGCGACGTTGAACTCGCTCTCGCTGAACGTTGGGTTCTCGTGCCGCTGCGACAGGAAGTAGAGATACTTGCCGTCAGGCGAGAACACGGGCGCGAAATCGCTGTTCATGCCGCTCGATATGCGGGTCTTCTTCCCGCTGTCGATGGAATAGAACCAGATCGCGTTTTGCTGGTTGGCGCCCACCTTGGAGTAGGCGACCCAGCGCCCGTCGGGCGAGAAGCTCTGGTCGTGGATCTCGTTGCGGGTATCGTTGTCCACTTCCGTGGCCTTGCCGTTGTCGGCGTCGACCAGCCAAAGCCTGTGATTGGCGTCCGAGACCAGCAGGCGCTTGGAATCAGGCGACCAGATCGGGGTGTAAAGGAAGCCCGACTTGAAATGCGTCAGGATCCGCTCGGCGCCGCCGTCGGCCGGCCGAACGGCGATCTCCTGATTGCCGCTCACATCCGTCGTGTAGGCCACCGTCTTGCCGTTTGGTGACCAGCTGGGATGGTTCTCATCGGCGTTGCTGGTGTCGGTGAGATCCCGCGTGGCGCCATGCTTTGCCGGAACGCTGAAGATGTCGCCGCGCGCCGAGAACAGCACGCGCTTGCCGTTTGGCGACAAGGCATAGTCGACTTGTCCTGCCATGTCGGTGTTGCGGATGTTCTTGCTGGCGTCGACATAGCGGGGATTGGTGGTGGTTCCGTCGTCCGGGACGGTCACGTTGATCTGCCGCAGTTTCTCGCTCGGCAGGTCGATGACCCACAGATGCCCGCCCTGCTGGAAGACGATGCCCGGATGGCTGCCGGTCCCCAGGCTGGGGAAATCGATGTCGTAATCGGTGAAATGGGTGACCTCGCGGAACTGCTTGCTGTCGAGGTCATAGACCCAGATGTTCTCGCGCCGGTTCTTGTCACGATCCGACAGGAAGTAGATCTTGTGGCCGATCCACATCGGTGCGGTGTCGGTGCCCTTCCAATGGGTGATGCGATCGATCTTCTTGGTGTCGAGATTGTAGGTGTAGACATCCTGCGCCAGGCCGCCGTCATAGCGCTTCCAGGTGCGGAAGTTGCGGAAGATGCGGTTGTAGGCGATCGAGTGGCCGTCCGGGCTGAAGGTGAACAGGCCGCCGCGGTCGAGCGGCATCATGGTCGGCAGTCCGCCGTCGACCGGCACCTTGAAGTAGCGGCCGAACCAGTCGTTCCAGGCCGCCCGGCGCGACAGGAAGACGATGTTCTTCGAATCCGGCGTCCAGGTCAGCACCATGTTGTCGGGACCCCAGCGCAAGGGGGCCTTGTCGACGACGTCGGAATGATAGGTGAGGCGCTTGGCGGGGCCGCCGTCGGCGGGAATCACGTAGACATCCTGGTTGCCCTGATAGTTACCGGTGAATGCGATCCAGCGGCCGTCCGGTGAGAAACGCGGCATCAGATCGTAGCCGGGATCGGTGGTCAGGCGCGTGGCGGTGCCGCCGTTGCGCGAGACTTCCCAGAGATTTCCGTAAGCTTCAAATACAATGTTGTTGTTGTGGAGCGTCGGAAACCGCATCAGCGTTGCAGCTGTTGCCGGTGCCAGGGCGGTGACGAATCCGACCAGCAGCGCCCAGTAGCGTATTCTCATGATTTCCCCTTTTGGCGTAAGGCGGCCGCTTGCGTAGCGAACACCATACCTAGTGTCCCGATTCCGAAATTCGCCACATCACGATATTGGTTTTGGGCGAATTTCGGAATCGAAAGGACACTAGGAAGTTATTGGATCTAGTGTCGTTTTTCTTTCGAAGTTTGCCTCCGGTGCTTATTTAGGTGTTATCGGGCAATTCGCCCTCACCCCA
>JBJKRM010000408.1:0-16183 GCA_046704685.1 Rhizomicrobium sp. | reverse complement strand
AAAATGCGCAAGTCCGTCTTGATCGGGGTGCGGCCGCCGACCGTGGTGTATTCGCCTTGTTGCAGGACGCGCAAAAGGCGCGTCTGTGCCTCCAGCGGCATGTCGCCGATTTCGTCCAGAAACAGCGTGCCACCTTCGGCCTGTTCGAAGCGGCCGATGCCGCGATTGGTGGCACCGGTGAACGCGCCGCGCTCATGGCCGAACAACTCGCTTTCTACGAGTTCCTTCGGGATCGCCGCCATGTTCACTGCAACGAAGGTGCCGTGCCGCCGCTTGCCATAGTCATGAAGGGCGCGAGCCACCAGTTCCTTGCCGGTGCCGCTCTCCCCCATGATCATCACGGTGAGGTCGGTCTGGGTCAGGCGCGCGATGACGCGGTAGATTTCCTGCATCGCCGCCGAGCGGCCGATCAGCGGCAGCCCCTCTCCCTCCCCATCCGCGTCGCCAGCCCCGTTGCGTTTGTTCTGCGGTGCGGCGAGCGCCCGCTGCACAACGGCGGTGAGTTCCTTGAGGTCGAAGGGCTTCGGCAGATAGTCGAACGCACCACGCTCGGCTGCGGTGATCGCCGTGAGAATGGTATTTTGCGCACTCATCACCACGATCGGCAGATCGGGGCGCAACCGCTTGATGCGCGGGATCAGATCGAAGCCGTTCTCATCCGGCAGCACGACATCGGTGATGACGAGATTGCCGTCGCCCGCTGAAACCCAGCGCCATAATCCGGCTGCCGTGCCGGTAGTGCGCACACTGTAACCGGCGCGTCCCAGCGCTTGATTGAGAACAGTACGGATCGCCGAATCGTCGTCCGCGATGAGTATGGTGCCGTCAGGCATTCGTGTTCTCCTCGGATCCTGCCGGTGCCTTAGGCAGAAGGATGCGGAAAATGGTGCGACGGGGAACCGAATCGCATTCGATCACGCCGCCGTGGTCGCCGATGATCTTGGCAACAAGCGCGAGCCCTAGCCCCGATCCGCCCCGTTTCGTCGTGACGAAGGGATCAAAGATGTAGGGCATCAAGTCGGCGGGAACGCCCGCTCCGTTATCGCGCACGGTGACCTCAAGCGGCAGACTGAGCCGTTCCCCTGCAACAGCCGCGCCAAACTTCACACCCGGCCGATAGCCGGTGGTCAGAGTGATTTCACCAGCCGCGTCAGGCAGCGCATCGGCCGCGTTACGCACCAAGTTCAGAAAGACCTGGATAAGCTGGTCGCGATCTCCCAAGACACGCGGCAGGGAGGGATCGAAGCTCTCGGCGAATTTCACATTGCGGGCGAAACTCGATTCCGCAATGCGGCGCACACGGTCGAGGACTTCGTGAATATTGACCGGCGCGCGCGCGAATGAGCGAGTGTCGCCGAAGGATTCGAAGCGGTCGATGAGACCGCGGATGCGATCGGTCTCCGACAGGATCAATTGTGTGAGTTCGCGCTCATTCGGCGACAGCGCCTCTTCGATCAACTGTGCGGCGCCACGGATTCCGGCAAGCGGGTTCTTGATCTCGTGTGCCAGAACTGCAGCCATTCCATGCATCGAGCGCACCGCGCCACGATGCAGAAGCTGGCGGTCAATGCGTTGCGCCAGACTACGTTCCTGAAGCGTAATGACGACCGTGCCTTCCGGCTCGATCAATGGAGTCACCGTGACGTCCGCGACATGTTCGCCGTGACGCGGTGTCGAAAGATCAACATGCCGCTCGCCGACCGAAGCGCGGCGCTCGAGCGCCTGCTGGACGAGTTGGATGACCGGGCTGCCGAAAGGGATCAGATCCTTCAGAGTATGCTTTCGTAGAAGGCCCGCGCCGGTAGAAAAGAACTGCTCGGCCGCAGGATTGACGAAGAAGACCTGAAGCTTGGGGCCCACGACAATGACCGGCATTGGCAACGCGCCGGCGATCTGAGCCGTCGCGGGATCGAAAGAGAAAGTTGAGCCCAAGGCGTTAGTCCATGCCTATTACTTAGGCACTATAGCCTGATGCCAATTATGTGTGCAACTCTTTCGTAACCTCCCTTACGACATTATCGTGCGACACGAATACTCCAATCAAGAGAACTGCCCCTACGGCTGTTTAGCACCAGCCAAGGGCCTCTCCCCCGTCTCGTCCTAAGGCATGCTACCAAGCGGTCGTACCGTTCGAGTGATTCCGCATGCCCCGTATCGCCATTCTTATTGTTGCAGCTGGAAAAGGCGAACGCGCCGGCGGCCGCGTGCCAAAGCAATACGCCAAGCTACTCGGGCAACCGATGCTGCGGCGGACGGTGGCGGCGTTCGCCGATTATCCCGATGCGTTGATCCAAGTCATGATCGGTCCGGGTCAGGAAGAGCTTTATCAAAATGCCATCGCGGGCCTGGAACTGCGTGGGTCGCTGGCTGGTGGCGCCACCCGGCAGGAAACCGTGCGGCGCGGGCTGGAAGGACTGGCCTCCGAGAAGCCTGATTTCGTTCTGATCCACGATGCCGCGCGACCGCTGGTATCACGCCACGTCGTCGATGGTGTCATCCAGGCACTCACCGAGGGAGCGGATGCGGCCGTGCCGCACCTGCCGGTGGCCGACACGCTGCGCAAGCTGGAAGACGGCAAATGGGTCACAGTTCCGAGAGCGGGGCTGTTGCGCGCACAGACGCCGCAGGGTTTCCGTTTTTCTGCCATCCTCGCAGCCCATCGTGATCATGCTGCCGAAGAAGTCACGGACGACATGGCGTTGGCCGAACTGGCCGGATTGAAGATCGTCGCCACGCCCGGAGAAGAGACCAACATGAAGGTGACCAACGCTGAGGATTTTGCGACTGCCGAAATGTTTCTGGCGGCGCGGTTGGGCGATAGCCGCGCGGCATCCGGATTCGACGTTCACCGGTTCACGGAAGGCGATCATATCTGGCTTTGCGGCCTGAAAATCCCACATGACCATGGGCTGGAGGGGCACTCGGATGCTGATGCCGGCCTGCATGCCCTGACGGATGCCCTTCTGGGTTCCATCGGCGATGGCGACATCGGCACGCATTTTCCTCCCAGCGACGAGCGCTGGCGCGGCGCGACCTCCAGCATCTTCCTGGCGCATGCCGCCAAGCTGGTGCGCGAAAAAGGTGGCAGCATCATCCATTGCGACGTGACGATCATCTGCGAGCGTCCAAAGGTTGGGGGGCATCGTGACGCCATGCGCGCCAAGATCGCCGAAATCCTCGACATCGACATCGGCCGGGTCAGCGTGAAAGCTACGACGACGGAAGGCCTCGGCTTCACCGGCCGGCGCGAAGGCATTGCGGCGCACGCCGTCGCAACGGTTCGACTGCCATGACACTACAGGAACAACTCGCCACCGCTTTCGGCATCGGTCGTGTGCCGCATGCCCCTGGAACGGCTGCCAGCCTGATCGCCGTTTTGATAGCCATTCCCGTCGTCGTTTTCCTGGGGTGGTACGGCATCACCGCGCTCGCCATCATCGCGACCGGCGCCGGAATCTGGATCTCCGATGCCTACGGGCTGCAGGCCGGTATCGCCGACCCGCAGGACTGCGTTATCGATGAGTTTGCCGGGCAATGGATCGCCTGCGCCTTTGCCGCCGCGGCGCCGCTGCCTGAGACCGCCGGCGCATTTGCGGTCCGCTTGGTTCTCGCCTTTGTGCTGTTCCGACTCTTTGACATTGCCAAGCCGTGGCCCGTGGCGAAAGCTGAGCAACTGCGCGGCGGGCTAGGCATTATGGCGGACGATGTGGTCGCCGGGCTGATTGCCGGGCTGGTCGTCTATCTGGTTGCCTTTTCAGGGTTCCTCTGATGTTTTCGACTGCCCTACTCGCGCTCGCCGAGACGGTGCTGAGCGAAGCCCGGCAAAGAAGCTTGCGCATCACCACGGCGGAAAGCTGCACGGGCGGTTTGATCTGTGGTTTGCTCACCGAAATTGCCGGCTCGTCGGATGTGATTGAGCGCGGTTTTGTCACCTATTCCAATGAAGCGAAATCGGACCTGCTCGGAATTCCGTCTTCATTGATCCAGGAAAACGGCGCCGTTTCCGAGGTCGTCGCCAGGGCGATGGCCGAAGGCGCCATTCGGCACTCAATGGCCCAACTCGCAGTCGCGGTTACTGGGATCGCCGGACCGAGTGGCGGAACACCGGAAAAACCTGTCGGTTTGGTGCATATAGCGGCCGCACGCAAAGGCATGCCAAATCTGCACGAAGAGCACCGCTTCGGCGCCATCGGACGCACGGAGGTGCGACTCAAGACGGTGGAGGCGGCGCTAAACCTGTTGTTTGGCATCATTCAACAAGTCCCCTGAGAAAGCCTCTCATTTGCCCCGAGACCGGAGGCACGGGTTTACACTCTGCGACGAAAATCGCTGGGGAGAGTCGTATGTGTCGCTTCTTCCTATGCGCTGCGGTCGCGCTCTGTTTGTTGACCGCACCTAGCCTGGCTGACGGCAGCTTCGTGAAGATCGGCGACATCAATGGCGCCGCTACAGAACTGCAGCACCAAGGCTGGATCGAGATCGGTACCTGGGGCATGGAGAAAGAACACAGCACCCCCTGGTATTGGCCCTTTGGGACCCGCAAAACCGATTTCTGGTTCGAAAAACGGAGTGATGTTTCGTCGCCCGCGCTACAGAAGGCGATGGCCAGCCGGACCCTCTATCCGCGGGTGCTGTTCGACTTCTCGGTGAAGGGCACGATCTATCGCACCACGCTTTACAATGCCCGCATCGTCTCGGTGGCGACGCACAATCGCGGCGAAAAGGTCACGATTCAGTTCAAGAGGCAGACCGACCAACAACTGTTGCTTGTCTCGCGTACGAATTAGGCACCGACGCGACCAGAGAGTTTTTGCGCACGGGATTCGAACGCGTCGGCCATCTTCATCATGACGCGTCCGAAGGCCTTCCCTGCCACCATGTTCAACAAGGGGCTGCGGAACTCGAAGGTAATCGAGAAGTCCACGTCGCAGATGTCGCCGCGCGGCGTAAAACGCCAATGATTCTCCAGCCGGCGGAAAGGCCCGCCGTCGACCTGGACGACATCGATGGTGTGCGCATCGGGATCGAGGGTCACGCGACTGGTATAGCTCTCGTTGATGCCGGCAAACCCGACTCGCATCACGCAATCGACAACGCGATCGCTGACGCGGCGTGCAATGCGAAGCCCCGTCACCCATGGCAGGAAGTGCGGGTATTTCTCAACATCCGCCACTATCGCATACATAAGATCGGCCGTGTACGGAAGGGTGCGTGATTCACTGTGGGACGTCATTGCGGCAGACTATAACGAAGCGGCCCTCGCCGCCTTCAACTGAGCGAAGTCGGAATCGGCGTGATAAGACGAACGCGTCAGTGGCGTGGAGGAAACCATCAGGAAACCCTTCGCCCGTGCCGTCGCCTCAAGGGCCTGGAACTCGTCCGGCGACCAGAAGCGGTCCAGCGGGGCATGCTTGCGGGTCGGCTGCAGGTACTGGCCGATTGTGAGAAAATCTACGCCAGCGGCACGCAGATCGTCCATCACCTGCATGATCTCCTCGCGGCTTTCGCCCAACCCGACCATGAGGCCCGATTTGGTGAAACCTTCCGGCACCAGCTCCTTGGCGCGGTCTAAGAGCCGCAGAGAGACGTAATAGCGCGCACCAGGCCGGATATTGAGGTACAGGCGCGGAACAGTCTCGAGATTGTGGTTGAACACGTCTGGCCTGGCCGCCATCACCGTTTCGATGGATCCCGTCTTGCCGCGGAAATCGGGGGTCAGCACCTCTACGGTGGTGCCGGGACTGGCCTTGCGGATCGCCTGAATGGTGTCGGCAAAATGCTTGGCGCCACCGTCCGGCAAATCGTCACGATCGACGGACGTAATCACCACATGACGCAGGCCCAGCCTTGCGACAGCGTCGGCAACCCGCTTGGGTTCATCCACATCGAGAGGTCCTGGCAATCCCGTCGTCACATTGCAGAAGGCGCAGGCCCGCGTGCAGGTGTCGCCGAGGATCATCATGGTGGCGTGGCGATGGGTCCAGCATTCTCCGATGTTGGGGCACCCCGCCTCCTCGCAGACGGTGTGCAGCGAATGTTCCCGTACGATGGTCTCGGTCTGGGAATACGCTTTCCCCATGGGCGCCTTGACGCGTATCCACTCGGGCTTGCGTAGCACCGGGCTTTCCGGGTTGCGGGCTTTTTCCGGATGCCGCAGGGCGCGACGGTCCTTGTCGTTCTGGTCAATTACAACGGTCATGACCCTGCATATAGGCCGGGTTCGCTCTCCATTCCAATGCCAGCCCTATGCGGCCACGTAGCCAACGAAGTTTATGTTGAAAACATATGCCGGAACCTATGGACTTCGGCTAGGTTCTTAGAACCAGCAGATGCCACGGTCCACGTGCCCCGGAGGACAAATTCAGTGAGTTCCACTGGCGTTGCCGTGTTGTCGGGCCCGCCGCTGCCGCCCCTCGACCTCTCGCAGACGAAAACAACGTTGTTCCAGGCCCTGCTCGATGCGCGTGAGCGTTTCGGCGGCTCGCGTCCGGCCATCGTCGACAGCGATGACCGCATCTTGAACTATGACGATCTTGTGCGCGCCGCCTTGGCCCTCGGGCACGCCCTTAAAAAGGGAACCAGACGCGGCGATTCAATCGGCATCATGCTGCCGACGAGCGTGGCCTCTGTGATCACCTTCTTCGCTGTTTCCGCCTTTGGCCGTATCCCGACCATGCTGAATTTCACGGCCGGTGCGGCTGGAATCTCAAGCGCGATGCGGACCGCGGTCGTCAAGCGCATCGTCACGGCGCACCGTTTCGTCGAGCTTGCCAAACTGGACGGTCTGACTGCGGAACTGTCGAGAACCGCGGACACGTTGTACCTCGAGGATGTACGCAAAAAACTCACTATCCTCGACAAGGCGGTCGCCGGAATCGGTCAATTCATGCCCAAGCTGGTCACCCGAACCTCACACACCAGGAGATGCCGGGTGTAATCCTTTTCACCTCGGGCACCGAAGGTGAGCCCAAAGGCGTGGCGCTCTCGCATAGCAATATCCTGGCCAACATCAAGCAGGTCTGCGCCCACGTCGCAATGTTCCCGCATGATGTGATGTTCAATCCCCTTCCCACCTTCCACTGTTTCGGCCTGATGGGGGTGCTGGTGCCCTTGTTCCAGGGCATGAAGGCGGTGTTGCATCCGACGCCGCTTCGCCCTCACGAGATCGTCAAGCGTGTGAAGGAGACTGCGTCCTCGATCCTGCTGTCGACCGATACCTTCATGTCGCAGTACGCCCGCGTCGCTGAAGTGGGCGATCTCAAGACGGTTCGTATGGCGGTGTGCGGCGCGGAGCGCGTGCGCGACGAAACCCGCCGCCTCCTGCGCAAGAAGCATGGTCTGGAAGCCGTCGAAGGCTACGGCCTGACCGAGACTTCACCCATCGCTGCGGCCAACCAGCCGGGCGACAATCATCCCGGAACGGTGGGACATTTGCTTCCGGGCATGCAGGCGCGCATCGAGCCAACATACGGCATCAATGATGGCGGCCGGCTGTTCCTCAAGGGACCGAATGTCATGCTGGGTTACATCAGGCCGGAGAATCCCGGCGTGATCGAGCCACTCGCCGATGGCTGGCACGATACCGGTGATGTCGTTTCTGTGGACAAGGACGGTATCATCACTATCAAAGGACGGCTAAAACGGTTTGCCAATGTCGGTGGTGAGAACGTGTCGCTCACCCTGGCAGAGAATTGCGCAAGCGCCGTGTGGCCCGATCATCACCACGCCTCGATTGCTATTCCTGGCGAACGCAAAGGCGAGCAGATCATCCTGTTGACAACCAATCCCTCCGCGCAGCGATCAGAACTCATCGCATGGGCTCAGAATCACGGCGTGCCGGAAATCGCCGTGCCGCGGCGCATCTATCACGCCGAAGAGATTCCCGTCCTGGGTACGGGCAAGCCGGACTACAGCAAGGTGGAGGCCGTCATCCAGGAGTTCGGCAGCAGCGTCTGAGGGCGGCGCCTCTCAACCACAGCGCGTCGATTTGTCTGTGATACGTCGCAGCTTGCCTCGCCAACGTACCCGACGCCGACCTAGACAGCTTTTTCCAAAACAAGGCGCGAGACTGAACCGCCGCGAGAATTGCCGATGGCAACATACCACTACCCGAAATCACCCCGTTCCGTTAGGTTTGCGACAGAGTGCCAAGGCGCGGGTGCCTGCGCCATTTGGAGCCCGCCATCCCGGGGGAGGAGAATTTGGCCGTAGCGACAGTCGCCGCCGCATCCGGCGAAGACATCATTGCGTTCGATATGGTGAGAACCAAGAAGTCGTTGTTCCAGGCTCTTGCCGATGCCCGTGCCCTTTATGGTGGCAAACGCCCCATCGTGGTCGACGGCGACGAACGTGTGCTGACCTATGATGAGATATTCCGTGCCGCATTGGCTCTCGGCCACGCGCTGAAGAAAAGCACGCGGAGCCGCGATGCGATAGGCATCATGCTGCCGACCAGCGCCGGCGCGGTAATCTCGTTTTTCGCCATCACGGCGTTCAACCGCGTGCCGGCGATGTTGAACTTCACCAACGGTGCGGCTGGTGTGACCAGTGCAATCCGCACCGCAAAGATCAAACGCGTGGTGACGGCGCGCCGCTTCATCGAACTGGCGAAGCTGGACGCGCTGGTCGCCGAACACTCCAGCGTTGTCGAGATCATCTATTTGGAAGATGTGCGCGAGAAGCTTGGCCTGATGGACAAGCTGACCGCCGGTGTGGGTCAGTACCTACCAGGACTGGTCGCCAGAAATGGTGCGGCCGATGAACTGGCCGTGATCCTGTTCACGTCCGGCACGGAAGGCGCGCCGAAGGGTGTGGCGCTATCACATGCCAATCTACTGGCCAATGTCGAACAGGTGAGGGCCCATATTGCGCTTTATCCCAACGACGTGATGTTCAATCCGCTGCCTACGTGACATTGTTTCGGATTGACCGTCGGCGCCGTGATGCCGTTGTTCCTAGGGCTCAAATCCGTCTATCACCCTACACCGCTGCAGCCGCACGAGATCGTCCGCCGCATCAAGGCGCATGGAGCGACGATCCTGCTGTCGACCGACACCTTCATGTCGCAATATGCCCGCGCCGGCGACCAGGGCGACCTCAATTCGCTACGCATTGCCGTGTGTGGCGCCGAACGCGTGCGCGACGAAACCCGCCAACTTCTCCGCCGCAAGTATGCGATGGAGATCCTCGAAGGTTATGGCGTAACCGAGACCTCCCCTGTTGCGGCAGCCAACCAGCCCGGTGCCATGAGGCCCGGCACAGTAGGGCGATTGATGGCCGGCATGCAGGCGCGGCTGGAGCCTGTGGAAGGCATCCCCCATGCGGGACGTCTGTTCCTCAAGGGCCCCAATGTCATGCTGGGCTACATCAAGCCCGAACAACCGGGAGTCATCGCCCCCCTTGATGACGGCTGGCATGACACGGGCGATGTCGTTTCCATCGATGAGGAAGGATTCGTCTCCATCAAGGGCCGTATGAAGCGCTTTGCCAAAGTCGGTGGCGAGACCGTTTCTCTCGCTGTGGTTGAGAACTGCGCCTCAGCGGTTTGGCCAGACTTCTGCAATGCGGCCGTAGCCTTCCCTGACGGACGCAAAGGCGAGCAGATAACGCTAGTCACTACCAATCCTGAGGCTCAGCGCATGGAACTGGTCGGCTGGACCCAAAATCATGGGGTTTCTGAGCTAGCGATCCCGCGCCGCATTATCCATGTCAAAGAAATCCCGGTGCTGGGGACCGGCAAGACAGACTATGTTACAGTCGAGAAGTTGGCTCAGGTTGGAGCACTTCAGGGGTCTTAGCTAGGGGCACCACGATGGGGGCCATTCCGCAAGCCATGCAGCCGTATGGTTTTTGGGGCGGCGTTCGCAGCTGGTTCATGGATCGCCGCAACGCGGAGGCGCAGAGCGCGGCGCTGTTGCGTCTCGAGGTCGACCCGACCGATCATATTCTCGAGATCGGCTTCGGCACCGGTCGTTTGCTGCGCATGATCGCCAAAACAACTCGGGACGGATTCGTTGCAGGCATCGATCCCTCCGAGTTGATGCTGCACAAAGCCGAAAATCGTATCTGGCGCTATCGGCGCCGCGTCGAATTGAAATGGGGCAATGCGTCCTCCTTGCCGTGGCCTGACGCGCACTTCGACAAGGTGGCGGCTCTGCATTGCTTCCAGTTCTGGGACGATCCAGCGCGCGCCATCGCCGAGGTGCGCCGTGTACTCAAACCGGGTGGATTGTTCGTTCTTGTCCTGCGCCGGGGGCGGCGCAAAGGGCCCAAATGGCTGCCCAACCCCATCAGCAAATCGGGACAGGAAGTTATGGGTGCGTACCAACTGGTCTGCGCGGCGGGATTTGCCCAAGCGCGCATCGAAGGCGCCGCCGGCCAGTCGCCGATGATCACGGCGATCCGTAATTAGGCCGTACGGCGCGCGCGTTCCTGTTCCAAAATAATCGTCTCATGACGGGCGCATATCTTGGGCCATAGATCAGCCGCCTCCGGCAAGTTGAGCCCGAACACTTCGGACAGAACACCGACATATTCCGGAGCGCTTTCGACCAGGAAGTCCTTCTGCGCAGCCGGCATGACCTTGCGCAAGATGCGCCCTCGCATCATCCACAACCCATCGGCTACATGTCGCTGCAACACGGCATTCTGAACGAACGGCGATTCCGATGAGGACTGGAGCCAGAAGCTGCGTGCGGACAACTGGCTTTCGTCGGCCGGTTCCAGGTTGAAATCGAAGGACGCCGCGCCGCCAGCCTTATGGTTGTGCAGACGCCACCAACCGTCGTCACATCTCGACAGCGCAAATTCAAAACCATGTGAAATGAACGGTCCCGAAATGACAAATACCGGATTCAGCGGTCCATCGCCAAAGCCCACATCGGCTAGGAAGGTGCCCTCCTCCAGATCCACTTTGAGCACGAGGTGGTTGCCAATGGTCTCATCGCCACGCGCTTCGCGCATCACAGCGCCGGCACTGCGCGTCACCTTGAACCCCAGTTCGCAAAGTGCCCAGCCAAACAGACCGTTCATTTCATAACACCACCCGCCGCGACGACGGGTGACGATCTTATCGAAGATGAAGGATATCTCCGTCGTTACCGGGCGACCAAACTGAACATCGAGATTCTCATAGGGAATCGCACGAAGATGCGCACGATGGAGCGCCGTGAACGTCACAAGATCCTGACGCATCGGCCCTGAATAGGCGATGCGCTCAAGGTAGGCACCGATGTTCATAAACGCCCTCGATCAACGGTGATTACCTGCTATCACAGGAACGATCGTTTGTCTCACGCAGGCTCTTTGGAACTATCCATGTGGCGGCAGCAGTCAACACAGCAAGCGGAAGCGGCCCACAATTACACACTGGTGACCACCGCCAACCCGTTCAGGATGATGGCGATCCACAACAAACGGACATTGCGATCGGCGCGGCATTGGACGCCGTCAGATAATCGATCAGATATCCCGGCGCTGCCGTCGAAAATAACGCCGAAGTGGATGATGAAGTCGACCGCTGCATCGGGCTGGGGCCTGATAATTCGAGCATGCTCACCGTGCGGTACCCTTGGCTTTGGCTATATACTAGAAATCCTAGACTAAGGAATAAGATCACCGACAGTGCTACCCTTGTCAGGAAAGCGAGCAGCCACCGGACCAAACCGGTTGAGAGATTGCCTTCCAAAACAAAGTGATGGGGGACATTTCCTCGACACCACGGCTACCCTCTGTTAACCAGAATGGGTGTTAAGTCGAACATATTTTGAAGTCCACACTATTAGGCCCTTGCATATTGCTAAGTTCGTGCTAGATAGAACTTCGTAATAGCCAAGAGGGCGGAACCAGTCGCGGGTGTAAGGTGACCGAAGAATCTCAGTACACGCGAAAATTCCGTAAGGAGCTGATGGCCGGACTATCGTCGCTAGTCCTGCTGGCGGTGCTCGCGCGCGCCGGGCGGGAGATGTACGGGTACGAAATCGCCAAGGCCGTGAAGGCTGAAGGCGAAGGCGGACTGATCTTCAAACAGGGCGCGATCTACCCTGTGCTACGTTCGCTCAATGCGCTGGGGCTCCTGGAGAGCCGCGTGGAGGCCTCAGCCTTCGGACCGCCCCGTCGCTACTATAACATCACCGACGACGGCCGCCGTGCGCTAGCCGAATGGCAGTTCGCCTGGCGCGACATGCGCGAGTTCGTCGACGACGCGCTGAAGGCCGGTATCACCCCCGGAGGGACGGGTAATGAATATCAGCCAACCGCCTGATTCAGTCCGTGCCTATCTTGCGGAGTTGCGCCGCGCACTGAAAGGCGCCCCGCGCGGGCTCATTGCTGATGCTCTGGCCGATTGTGAAGAGCATCTGAATATGGAAATCGCTCAGAACCCCGATATGGACGAAGCGGCGATCATGGCGTCCGTCGTGGAAACCTATGGCTCCCCACAGGAGATCGCCGAGGAGTATCGTGACATGGAAGCGACCATCTCCACACCATTCCCCAAACAACCCGAAACGGACACCGGACGGCGCGGCGGATTCTTCAGCGTGATTTCCGATCCACGCACCTATGGCGCCCTGCTCTATATGTTGCTGTCGTTGGTAACCGGCATCTTCTACTTTGTGTGGACGGTAACCGGACTTTCCATATCGCTCAGTACCTCGATCTTCATCTTTGGAATCTTCTTTGCCCTGCTCTTCATCGCGTCGATCCGGCTTCTGAGCCATGTTGAAGGACGCATCGTCGAGGGCCTGTTGGGCGTGCGCATGCCACGGCGGCTGCCGCCGTCGACAGCGTCTGATGAGAAGATATGGACTCAGATCAAGGATGCGCTTGGCGATGTCCGTACATGGACCTCGATGCTTTATCTGCTTCTGATGCTGCCGCTTGGCGTCATCTACTTTACGCTCAGCATCGTCGGTCTGTCCCTGTCGATTGGTGTGTCCGGCATATCGTTCTACTCATTGATCACGAACGAGAGCCATATCCAGGTTACGGACGTGCCGTGGCTGGATCATCTGTTCCACACCGCTCCCGGGCTTATCCTTCTTGCGGCCATCGGCGTCGTCCTTTTCTTCGTCGTGCTCCACATCGCGCGGCTCGTCGGTTGGGTGCACGGCAAGATCGCCGAAGGATTGCTCGTCCGCCTCTAGCTTACAACGGTTCTAGACAGCGACGCGGGAGCCCAAACGGTTTCCGCGTCGCACGCTTTACGACCTGTACGTTGAAATGCGTATCCCGGTTTTTCCTATCGCGATTGGTCGGTACAAACCCCGGTTTGCCCGTATCATTAATGGTTGAGTAATGGTTGACGGGCCAGCATAACCTCGGGCTATATGCGCGCACCGTCGGTGCGCCGAGGGATACAAAACGTTCGGGGCTAACAACAACGCGATCCCTAGCAGGAGCAACCGTGAACCGTCGCAACGAATCGACGCCTCTTTCGCTTGATCCCGAATGGACCGGCTCAACCCCGGGAAACAGCACAGCACTGAGCACAGACAGCCGGTGGACCCTCGTTTCCACCTCCATTTCGGCCCTGATCGTCGGTTCGATCGCTTGGCTTGCGGTCAACACCATGCCGCCGGTCACTGTCAGCACCGTCGAGAACGCCGGTCACGGCTTCCTTCCGTACCGTCTCTTCCAGGAATTGACCCAGTCCGGCTCCAGCGCCCAGTCCGCAACTGCAGCGAAAGAGACGCCATCGCTCAACCGCACGGTAGCAGCCGAGCGCCACCAGCGTCCGGGTGTGGAGACCCACAGCATAACTCTTGATGCGGGGGACACGTTGGCCGGCGCACTGCAGAATGCCGGCATCTCCGGTGACGACGCCAGCGCCGCCCTTGCAGCACTCGTCAAGGTGCACAGCGCACGCAGCCTCAGAGCCGGTCAGGTGTTCGATATCACCTATTCCGCCGCGCCAACTGATACAGCGGATACGGCCAGTTCTACGCCGGATGATGGGAAGAGCGAGCCGGCCACGCGCCTGCTGTCCATCAAGTTCTCGCCGACCGTTGACCACGAGATCACCGTGGCCCGCGCTGCCGACGGGACATTCCAAGCCACCGATACAGTCAAGCAGCTGATATCCCAGGTGCATCGTGCGGGAGCCACGATCAACGGCAGTCTTTATCTCTCGGCCATGCGGGCGGGCATTCCCAACGACGTCGTCGCCCAAATGATCCGGATGTTCTCCTACAAGGTCGACTTCCAGCGCGACGTGCACGCCGGCGACTCTTTCGAGGTGTTCTATAACTACTACTACACACCCGACGGCATGCCGGCGAAACAGGGAAACATCTCTTATGCAAAGCTGAAGCTCGGCAACGAAGTGCTGACGCTTTATCGTTATCAGCCTGATCCGAACGAACCTGCCGAATACTTCAATGCCAAAGGCGAGAGCGCCAAGGGTATGCTGATGAGGACGCCGGTCGATGGCGCCCGCATCACCTCGGGTTTCGGCATGCGCTTCCACCCGGTGCTCGGCTATTCGAGGATGCATAAGGGGGTCGACTTCGGCGTTCCAGTCGGCACGCCCGTGATGGCCGCCGGCTCGGGCACGATTGCCTTCATGGGATGGGAGCGCGGCTATGGACGCTTCCTTCTGATCAACCACAGCAACGGCTATTCGACCGCCTACGCACACCTGTCGCGCTTCGCGCCGGGCCTGCACAAAGGCTCGCATGTGCGGCAGGCACAGATCGTCGCCTACAGCGGCAACACAGGACTGACCACCGGTCCGCACCTGCATTATGAAGTCCGTATTCACGGCAAGCAGGTCAATCCGCTCAAAGTGAAGATGGCGCAGGGCCGCAAGCTCAAAGGCAAGGAATTGCGCGCCTTCGAGGCTCAGCGCGCGCGCATCGATAAGCGGATGGCGGCCACCACGCTGGAAACCAAGGTCGCCGACATCTCTTCTGACCTTAGGGCAGACTCCCAATAGCCATTTTCCGTTAGAAAACCTCGCGCGAATCCCGCACTGTGCGCGCCACCGACAAAGATCGGTAGCTGGGAGGATTCGATGGGAAATGAAAAACTGCCGCAGGTAAATCCTGCGGCTTTGGGCCTTGTGTGCTTCGGCCTGACAACAGTGCTGTTGAGCCTGATCAATGCGGGCGTGCTGCCGAAAGGCGGAGAACCCGTGGTGATCCCGCTGGCCATTGCCTTCGGCGGCACGGCGCAAATCATCGCCGGATTGATGGAAGTCAAGCTGGGCAACACGTTCGGCATGACCGCCTTCATCGCCTATGGCGCATTCTGGTGGTGGTTCTCGCTTCTGCTCCTGCTTGGACACAACGGCGTGCTGGACCTGTCGGGGGCGGGAACGACGATCGGCGTCGCCCTTCTGTTGTGGGGCGTTTTCACGTTCTATATGTGGATTGCGAGCTTCCGCCTGTCGCGCGTGATCTTCCTCGTCTTCCTGACCTTGTGGATGACGTTCTTCCTTCTTGGAGTCGGCGCCTTGTCCGGCATGGCATCGATCTCTCAATTCGGCGGCTGGGTGGGATTGCTGTGCGGATCGCTGGCGCTTTACGGCAGCTTCGCCATTGTCACCAACAGCACATTCGGACGGAATGTGGTTCCCGTGGGATGACACAAAGGCGCGGCTCACGCCGCGCCTCATCCTGCATGGCAAAGCAGCGTAAATTCTGCTGACGGCGTTTCGACGTGGATTCCGACAAACTGTCAAAACTCTTATCACTTGAGAAGAAGTCGCTACTTTAAGGTGTTGATAATCCTGTAATTCGTCTCTGGCCTCGATTTTGCGAGCCACTCCCCTACGCACACCAGAAAGGGGAGCTGGGACATGAGAATTTGGCGTATTGCTACCGTAGCGGCGGCATTGGTATCGCTTGGCGCCGCGCATGCGGGCGTCATGAGCTACGACACGAGTCTGGCCAATCCGCCGGGCGTCTATTTCGGCAGCAACAATCCGAATGTGCACTGGACGGTCTACACCGACAGCACCAACGGCATTGAAATGGGATTGCTGGGGCTCGAGCGCTATGCGGGCGCCTACACGCCGATGGCCGGCACCTCCACCTACATCGTCGATGGCGGGCCGACCATGGTGGCGGGAAAGACCGGCGCCGCCTGGGACTTCGCATTTTCGCTGGACCTGCAGGGCGGGCCCTACACGCTTTCCGACGTCACCTCGCAGCTTTGCATGACCGACCAGGTCATGCAAAGC
>JBJKRM010000407.1:0-2736 GCA_046704685.1 Rhizomicrobium sp. | reverse complement strand
GGCCACGGCACCGTGACCATCGGTGCGGTGGAGAAGTACATCAACGACACCGCCTGGCAGCGCGGCTGGGTCCGCCCGCTCGCGCCGCGCCACCAGCGTCCGCAATCGATCGGCATCATCGGCGCCGGACCGGCCGGGCTGGCCTGCGCCGAAGAACTACGCCGCAAGGGCTATCGCGTCACCGTCTATGACCGCCACGACCGCGCCGGCGGCCTAATGGTCTACGGCATTCCCGGCTTCAAGCTGGAGAAGGATGTCGTCGGCCGCCGCGTGCAGCGGCTGGAAGACGGCGGCATCGTCTTCAAGCTGAGCTTCGAAGTCGGCCGCGACGCATCGCTCGCCGATCTGCGCGCCCAGCACGATGCGGTGTTCATTGCCACCGGCGTCTACCGCCCGCGCGAGATCGAAGCCCCTGGCGTGGGCCTTTCCGCCATCGTTCCGGCGCTCGACTTCCTGATCGCCTCCAACCGCAAAGGCTTCGGCGATGCGGTGCCCGAATTCGACTCCGGCAAGCTGAATGCCGCGGGCAAGGATGTCGCCGTGATCGGTGGCGGCGACACCGCCATGGACTGCGTGCGCACCGCCCTGCGCCAGGGCGCCAAATCGGTCTCCTGCGTCTATCGCCGCGACCGGGACAACATGCCGGGCTCGTTGCGCGAAGTGACCAATGCCGAGGACGAAGGCGTCGATTTCCAGTGGCTGACCCTGCCCAAGGCTTTCCTCGGCATGGAAAATGTCGAAGGCGTGCGCATCGCGAAGATGCGCCTGGGTCTTCCCGATGCCACCGGACGCAAGACGCCGGAAGAGATCAGAGGCGCCGATTTCACGCTCAAGGCCGATCTCGTCATCAAGGCGCTCGGCTTCGATCCCGAACACCTGCCGGAGAAATTCGCCGCCCCCGATCTGTCGGTCAGCAAATGGGGCACGCTGCGGGTGAAGCCCTCCACCATGATGACCAATATCAACGGCGTGTTCGCCGGCGGCGACATCGTGCGCGGCGCCTCGCTGGTGGTGTGGGCGGTGCGCGACGGGCGCGACGCCGCGACAGCGATCCACAAATGGCTGCAAGAGAAAGAGCAAGCCCAGGCTGGGGAGTAGACCATGATCCTCGAGAACATCATCCCCACCCTGCCCTGCCGCGATCTGGAGACGACGGTGGCGTTCTACAAACGGCTCGGCTTCAAAGAGACGGCCCGTTCGGACGACTACCTGATCATGCGCAAAGGGGCGCATGAGCTGCATTTCACTAAGCCCGAACCTGGTTTCCTGAAAGCGGGCCAGAACCCGTCCGGGCTCTATTTGCGGGTGCGCAACATCGACGAATGGGCCAAGCCGTTCGGTGCCGAGGTGAAAGTGATGGATTACGGCATGCGCCAGTTCCATTTGAGCGATCCCGACGAGAACCTGTTGCGCTTCGGCGAGCCGGTGGAGAACAGCCTATGAGCAACACCGACGTCTCCCGCTACCGCGCCAATGCCAGCAAGCTCGAAGCGGCCCATGCCTATTCGCCCGATCAGGAGCACGATGCCTGCGGCGTCGGGCTGATCGCCGCCATCGACGGCAAGCCACGCCGCGACGTCGTCACCCGCGCCATTGAAGCCCTCAAATCCGTCTGGCACCGCGGCGCCGTGGACGCGGACGGCAAGACCGGCGACGGCGCCGGCATTCACATCCAGGTGCCGCAGGAATTCTTCCGCGACCAGATCCGTCAGACCGGCCACCAGCAGCGCTCCGGCCGCATCGCCGTCGGACAGATCTTCCTGCCGCGCACCGACTACGCCGCGCAGGAGACCTGCCGCACCATTGTCGAGAGCGAAATCCTGCGCTCCGGCTTCTATCTTTATGGCTGGCGCCAGGTGCCGGTCGACATTTCGGTGATCGGCGAGAAGGCCAACGCCACCCGCCCCGAGATCGAGCAGGTGATGTTCGACACCGGCGACGGAGTCGATCTCGAGGATCTCGACCGCAAGCTCTATCTCTGCCGCCGCCGCATCGAGCAGGCGGTGCGCAATGCGGCGGTCCAGGATTTCTATGTCTGCTCGCTGTCGACCCGCTCGTTGATCTACAAGGGCATGTTCCTGGCCGAGCAGCTCTCCACCTTCTATCCCGATCTCACCGACGAGCGCTTCGTCTCGGCCTTCGCCATCTTCCACCAGCGCTATTCGACCAACACCTTCCCCACTTGGCGGCTGGCGCAGCCGTTCCGCATGCTGGCCCACAACGGCGAGATCAACACCCTCAAGGGCAACGTCAATTGGATGAAGAACCACGAGGTCCGCATGGCTTCGGAGCTGTTCGGATCGGCGGGCGAGGACATCAAGCCGATCATCCAACCGGGCGGGTCGGATTCCGCCGCCCTCGACTCCGTGTTCGAAGTGCTGGTGCGCGCCGGGCGCGCTGCGCCGCTGGCCAAGACTCTTCTGGTGCCGGAAGCCTGGTCCAAGCACGCCTCCACCATGCCCGAGAGCCACCGGGCGATGTACGCCTATGCCAATGCGGTGATGGAGCCGTGGGACGGCCCGGCGGCGCTGGCGGCCAGTGACGGGCGCTGGGTGATTGCCGGCATGGACCGCAACGGCCTGCGTCCCATGCGCTACTCGGTGACCGACGACGGGCTTCTCTGCGTCGGCTCCGAGACCGGCATGATCGTGCTCGACGACGCCCATGTGGTGCGCAAGGGCCGCCTCGGTCCAGGCCAGATGATCGCCGTAGACCTGGCGGTGGGCCGCTTCTACG
>JBJKRM010000406.1:0-4919 GCA_046704685.1 Rhizomicrobium sp. | reverse complement strand
GCCATGCCCTTCCTGAGCTGGGAGGACACCGCTACTTCGAGCTGGGCAAACCCCTCTTGAGCCTCTCCCTGCCCAAACTGCGGCACCCGGCCCGCGCAGGCCAAACGAGAGCCACACGACCAAGCGTGGGCAGCCGATGTGAGAGCGGCGAGCCGGGCACCTGGACCAGAGCCTGGCCGGGCACCGGTCCTGAGGCAAGTAAACAAGTAGCCGATGAGCGTGTGGCTGGCAATCCGCTGGTGAGGCACCAGCGTCACAGTGCCCGGGCCAGCCTAATCAGGACTCGGCACGTACAAAATTTCCTTCAAGAACGCTAGCAAGGGAATAACTGAGATAACGACCATCACAAGGGACAAGAGGTTCTGGAACACGATGTAGGCTTCCAGGGAATCTGTCCACTCGCGATCCGATACGGGGGCATCGCAATTGCTGACGAGGCACCTCAGGAAGGCGCGATCCTGTGCGGTCTGTCGCGGAACCAATGGAAAGCGTTTTCTATCGGGCCAAGGGCCGCTTGGATTAAGGTGGTATTTACGGAACGCTGCATGACGGCTATTGTAGCGCAATATCCAATTATAGATACTGCCGAAGAGAAGCATGAAGCCCAGGAGGGTCAGCGCGATGCCAATGTAACGACCTTTGACGTCTCCCGGTATATGATCAAAAACAATAGATGGAAGCCAGATGACTATCAGTGCCATAAGAGTGATCAGGCCTTGATCCTGCAGTATTCCGGCGATTGGGCCATAATTTGTCCCCTTCCCTTGCTGAGGTTTTTCAAAGCATGTGGTGCCAACTGCGTATATGAGCAAGCTTCCGACCAGGGAAGCCAGACCGAAAGGAAGGAGTGACCAGTACACCGTTACGGGCTTGCCATGCCATCGAAGTCCGGTCGTAGTTGCCCATAGCATCGCTGCTGAAATACTAAAGCCGACCAGGAATGCGATAAGCCATTGCGTCCAGTCAAGCTTGTTGCGTTGCAATATTCCGCAATTCCACCTCAAACTTTGGGCCGTCCAGATGCCCATCAGTACGATGAGAAGGGCGTTAAACCAGTCATGCCCTCGGAGGGAGATATTCGCTGCACATATAGCAGCCCAGATAGACGCCGCCAGCGCCAGGAAGCAGCAGGCACTACCAGAAGGTCTCCCGCTTCGATGGCTTACCAATATGGCCAATCCAAGAAGGACGGTGGTGGCGGCCGCAGCTGCGACAATTCCGAGCGTCACAGAATTGCGCGCCACTCCTGGGTGGAAGCCGTAAGCCCCTGCAAGGGCGGCGGTCAGCAGGAGCAAACTGCATACTCCGGCAAGAGCCATGCCTGCGACAGCTTGAGCCGCAATTCGGCCACGGCGCCTCTGGTCTTCCGATATTGCGCCGATGCCAGTTGATGCTTCTTCAGCTAGGACAAATTCATGATATGTATTCCGCAACATGGGTGATAGTAGATTAACTACAACTATTGACGCCAGCAAGAGGATACCGGAACCAACATTAGCATTAATTTCCGGTTTTTCGGCTGACCAGACCGCTATAACTGCTAGTACTATAATGACCCACGGTGGCGTCATGGAATAAAGCAGAATGCGAATGGGTCTTACTGTTGGCAATGGATCAGCCTGTTTACGCATTCCAGCAACCAGCAACTTCAGCAACACCAGAGCCAATGCAGCCCCGGCTAGGCTGAGCGCAGCGTTGAAAATCGAGAAGTGTGGATTCAGCGTGGGCACGACTCCCAGTGTCACCAAAATAGCTAGGGCGCCTAGCATCTCGAGCCGTACCCACGAACCGATTTTCGGCGCGGCAGCGGCTGGATCCGCGGCGCCGAACGACAGTGCGCAGCCGATAGCCACGGCGATCAAGAGTGCCGATCCAGCACCGACAGGCGTGCGGTTTGCGCTCAAGCTAACCGGTGCGGCCGCGAGCATTGACGCAAGCAGGATTGAACCCATGACTAGGATGCGGGAACCACGCGCTATGAGCAGCACCGGCAAAAAGCAGATGACCGCGGCAGCCGCCAAGGAATAGATCGAAGCCGCTGCAGCGACGCTTATTGTTCGCGTGCTATCAACGGCCACCAGGCCGGCGAATCCTATTAATGATGCCCAGCAGATAATCCATGGCAGGGAGGTGACTTTCGAACTAAATTCTTTCGGACGGGCAATATGAACTCGCCTGAATCTGACCAACACGACGAAGTACAGTCCCGCAAAAAGGGCGCTGCATGCGCAGAGAAAAACAGCATGATACCAGCCAGCTATGTTAAAAAAGTGAGGTCGCGGCAAGGTCCAGTTAAGCATGGGTTTAGGATCGTGCTTCCATTGCCATAGGACTACGGCGCCAGCAACTGCTCCGAGCGCGGCTCCACTAAAGCCCGCCAACCAATCACGCCTGCCCCCCTGGAGCGATCTTGTGACGTGCAACAGCATCGCTCCCGCCAGTGGCAGCAAGAGGCCGTCGCCCCATGTTGCGCTGCGGAACCAAAACAGCCCAGGAGGTGCCGTCCAATGCCCGATGGCATACATGACGCTCAGGACGCCAAACCCCAACCCAGCTATGGATAGTGCCAGAATTATTTCGGGCCGGTGCCTGGCAACTGCAGGGATCAATGCACTTCCTAACTTTGCGCGCCGCGCAGGAGAACGTAGGTGCCATCACTCCGCAGTGAGGTTGGCGGGCGGTTGTAGGCCGACCATAGCGGTGCTCATTCACCGAAATCAGTAGCCATTGATCGCCTGACCCCGGTAGGTACAGAACCATTGCGTTCCATCATCCGCGCACGCGCCCACAGATTGGATTGGATGAGCATCAATTCCCACGATTGCGGGCTTTCCCACGACCTGGAAGTCAGTGGTTTGTCCTTGTAGGGAGAACATGCGGAAGATCACCTTACGCAGCTTGGATCCGGGCTGGAGTGTGAGTCGGAAACAAGCCACCCCTATGTTAGAAGGAGGATCATTCCTGGTACGAACTTCCGCGCCGCAGAGGACCACGGTGTGCATCTGACTACTACTGTTCCGAAGAGAGACATGCAGCCATTGCCGGAAACCACCGCCCCGTGGGCAGGGACCATTAAAGGAGCCCGGACACATCCGAACTTTGGCCCAACTGTGCGAGATGATCCCTTCCTGCACCATGGTGACCTGAGTGTTCTCGGCGTGACCGAGAGAGTCCTGATGGGAGCAACTGCGGATACCACCGATAATCACGATGCCGACAAAGATCAGACCGCCTACGGCGAATAGCCACGGGCCGGCCCCGGTGCTATTACTCAAGGATAGCCTCCTGGCTGTTACAAATGATTCGGCTATCTCTCATGCCTCGCACGAAGGCTTGTCTTGGGCATCGTCCGCCAGCCCGTGCGACTTCGCGCTGGTGCCATGCTCGGCCTGCTCGGCTTTGCGGATCTTCGAGGCCACTGAGCGTAGCAGCCCGCTTCACCGGGCGTACGGGATGAACAGCCCGGCGGACGCTACGAGGCACGAGCAACCTGGACAGAAATCCCACCCCTACGGCCCTCCCAGAAGACGGACGCCAAAGCACCGCGGCGCCCTATTACGTAGACGCCTAAATCCGCCAGGAGGTTGACGTGGGCGACGACCGGCGGCCGGCGGATTGCCAGATTCGGTCGTACTCTCGTGCCGCCGACCGAATGATTCCTTGAGCTTCTCAGTGTCGAGCGTCCCTGCAAAAGATGGAGGCTTCGGCCTAGTGGGGTCTGCACGGTGGCAAGCTTGGGGGGTGCGCGGGCGGGCTGAGGGCGAGGCCGCGATCAGTGTGAAATCGCGGAAGTTTGCAGCCTGCAGGATTAAGGCGCGTAGCTATGCTGACTCCGGACGACGTCACTGCCCGTCCTTATGGCCTTCAGCAGCGGTAGCGAGGTCTGCCATCGTGTTGAACCGCGCTATCTGAGCGTCCACGTCCCTCATCTGCTTCGGTGAGCCCTGGAGAAGCTTGGTTTCAAACCGGGTGCCATCTGCGAAAGCGACAAAGACGGTTCCTACGCGCGCCACGACCCCCGTTACGAGAGAGTTGACGAGCTGGCCCGCGTTGGGTGGTCGTACATCCATGACACCTGCGCATGCGCCAACCAATGACCCCAGATACCGGCCACCTCCGCCGAACACCCCAAGCTTGCGAACCTCGTTGGCCTTGACGTAGATACCTAGAGCCTGGAGCCCAACGCCGCGGGCCACGCTAGTAGCTGCCCGTGAGCGCTCGATGTCTGCACGGACGCGTGCAGCTCTCTGCTGTGCGTTCATCCCTGCATTCCCCCCCTCGCCGCTGTTCGTGGTCGTTCACCGCGTCAGGTAGGACGGTTCAGCGGGCAGGTTTTGCTTCGACTACCCGTCGCTTGCCAGTTCGGCTGACACGCTTGGTGAGGATCCTACGGTTGAAGCCCGTACCGGACTAGATGGCGATGTTCACCTTCTACTCCGGCGCCACGTCCGCCATCACGATGTGGGCACCGTCCAGCGAGTAATCAGCCTGCGGTCACAGTCGTTAATCTCGATGCACTGATCTGCCGCGCCGAGGAAGTGTGGAGTTGCGGATCGACCGCGTCAGAGTTTGCTCGGCGTGAGGTCGAGGGACAGGATCTGCAAGCCTGCCACCGGCGTGAAGCCACTGGTGCGGTAGAGGTTGAGCGCTGCGGCGTTCCCCGTTTCTGTCTGGATGGACACGCGGATAGCCCCGGCCGCGGATGCCGCCGCCCGAACGGCGGTCACCAGCGCACGCCCGGCTCCGTGGCGCCTGGCTGCGGGCACGACATAAAGATCGCGAAGTTGCCAGAAGCAGCCCAGCCGCAGCGATGCCGGCGTGGCCACGGTAGCGGCGATTCCCACCAGATCCTCACCGGTGTGAGCGGTAAAGATGGTCAGCATTCCGGAACTGGCGTGCTGGGCGAGCCAGGCCAGGGC
>JBJKRM010000405.1:0-3733 GCA_046704685.1 Rhizomicrobium sp. | reverse complement strand
GCCGTACCGCTGCAAGCTGCGCACGCCGAGCTTCGCCAGCATGCAGTCGATTGAGTACATGGCGCCGGGCCACATGCTGGCCGACGTCTCCGCCCTCATCGGCACCATCGACATCGTATTCGGGGAGGTGGACCGGTGAGTGTTCGCCGTTTGCATGAAAAACAGCCTGACAGTTTCTCCTTCAGCAAGGAGAACCTGGCGCGGGTCAATGCGCTGATCGCCAAGTATCCGCCGGGGCGTCAGGCTTCGGCCGTGATCTCGGCGCTGTGGATCGGCCAGGAGCAGGAAGGCTGGGTGACCAAGCCGATGATCGAGGAGGTCGCCTGGATGCTCGGCATGCCGTTCATCCGGGTGCTGGAAGTGGCAACCTTCTACACCATGTTCCACTTGGCGCCGGTGGGTAAGCACCACGTGCAGGTGTGCACCACGACGCCGTGCTGGCTGCGCGGTTCCGACGAGGTGGTCAAGGCCTGCAAGAAGCACATCCATGACAAGCCGCACACGGCTTCGGCCGACGGCCAGTTCTCCTGGGAAGAGGTCGAATGCCTCGGGGCCTGCGTGAACGCGCCGATGGTTCTGATCGACAAGGATCCTTATGAGGACCTCACTGGCGAGAAGACGGGCGAGCTCATCGAAGCCATCCGCCGCGGCGAGAAGCCGAAGACGGGATCGCAGATCGGCCGCAAGTCCTCCGAGCCGGTCGGCGGCCCCACGACGTTGAAGGAAAAGGTCTGATGCTCGCCGATAAAGACCGCATCTTCACAAACCTCTACGGCTTTGAGGGCGAGGACCTGGCAAGCGCGAAGAAGCGCGGCAACTGGGACGGCACCAAGAAGATTCTCGAGCTTGGCCCCGAGGCCATCGTCGACACCATCAAGAAGTCGGGGCTGCGCGGCCGCGGCGTGGCAGGGTTCCCCACCGGGCTCAAATGGTCGTTCATGCCCAAGCAGGTCGATCCCAACCGGCCGCACTACCTCGTCGTCAACGCCGACGAATCCGAGCCCGGCACCTGCAAGGACCGCGATATCCTGCGCCACGATCCGCATGTTCTGATCGAAGGCTGTCTGGTCGCCTCCTTCGCCATGCGGGCGCACACGGCGTTCATCTATGTGCGCGGCGAGTTCATCCGTGAGCGCGAGGCGTTGCAGCGGGCCGTCGATGAAGCCTATGCCGCGAAACTGATCGGCAAGGACAACGTTCACGGCTGGGATTTCGACGTCATCGTGCATCACGGCGCCGGCGCCTATATCTGCGGCGAGGAAACGGCCCTGCTCGAAAGCTTGGAAGGCAAGAAGGGGCAGCCGCGCATGAACCCGCCGTTCCCGGCCAATGTCGGCGTTTACGGCTGCCCTTCGACGGTCAACAACGTGGAGAGTATTGCGGTTTCGCCGACGATCATGCGCCGCGGCGCGGAGTGGTTCTCCTCCATCGGCCGTCCCAACAACACCGGCACCAAGGTGTTCTGCATCTCCGGCCATGTGAACAAGCCCTGTAACGTCGAAGAATCGATGGGCATTCCGTTGCGCGAGCTGATCGAGAAGCACGCCGGCGGCGTCCGCGGCGGCTGGGACAATCTCCTCGCTGTGATCCCGGGCGGTGCCTCGGTGCCGCTGATCCCCAAATCGGTGTGCGACGACATCCTGATGGACTTCGACTCCTTGAAGGCAGCGCAGACCGGACTCGGCACCGCGGCCGTCATCGTGATGGACAAGTCGACCGACATCGTGAAGGCGATTCAGCGGCTCAGTCAATTCTACAAGCATGAGAGCTGCGGCCAGTGCACGCCGTGCCGCGAAGGAACGGGGTGGATGTGGCGCGTCATGAGCCGCATGCAGCAGGGCAATGCCAAGGTTGAGGAGATCGATCTTCTCTATGAAGTGACGAAGGAAGTGGAAGGCCACACCATCTGCGCGCTCGGCGATGCGGCGGCGTGGCCTGTTCAGGGTTTGATCCGGCATTTCCGCCCCGAATTGGAGCGGCGCATCGCCGAATATCACGGCTCGCAGACCGGTGGGATGCCCAAGGCAGCGGAGTGACGATGTACTTCATGCATTATCACGCTTGGCCGTTCTTCATCTGGCCCTTCTTCTGGGCGTGGGGCCTGATCGGCTTTCTGGTGCTTGCCCTGCCGATGATGGAGGTCATCCACAAGGCAGGGTATTCGCGGGCCTGGATTCTGCTCTGGTTCGTGCCGCTGGTGAACATCATCTTTCTCTGGATTTTCGCGTTCTCGCGCTGGCCGGCGCAACGCGGCAGAGGAGGGCTGGTGTCATGACCCGGCTCGGCGCCCGCCGCATTGCAAACGGAAAAATCGCCGAGCACTGGGACGTGGCGCAGCCTGTCCCGGCGAAAGCGGCCAACAACAATGGTATGTTCTGATGAAAGTAGGATCGTCTCGACCCCATCTTACCTCCGACGACATCCATGTGTCGGGCCAGGGTTGTGTCCGCTGGCGCGACTCGCTCCATCCCTATATCGCTGCCGGTTCCTAGGATTCTGATATGCCCCGCAAGCTCATCATCGACGGCAAGGAAATCGAAGCGGAGGACAACCTCACGCTGCTGCAGGCCTGTGAGCAGGCCGGCGCCGAGATGCCACGCTTCTGCTACCACGAGCGCCTCTCGGTGGCGGGCAACTGCCGCATGTGTCTTGTGGAGTGGGTCGGCGCGCCCAAGCCGCAAGCGTCCTGCGCCCTGCAGGTGAAAGATATCTTCCCCAACAAGGATGGCACGCCGGCGAAGATCAACACCAACTCGCCGGTGGCGCGCAAGGCGCGCGAAGGCGTGATGGAATTCCTGCTCATCAACCATCCGCTCGATTGCCCGATCTGCGACCAGGGCGGCGAGTGCGATCTGCAGGACCAGGCGATGGGCTACGGCCGCGCCGCCTTCCACCGCTTCAACGAAAACAAGCGGGCGGTGGAAGACAAGTATATGGGGCCGCTGGTCAAGACAATCATGACCCGCTGCATCCAGTGCACCCGTTGCGTGCGCTTCGCCACCGAGGTGGCTGGCGTGCCGGATCTCGGCGCCACCGGACGCGGCGAGGACATGGAAATCACGACCTATCTGGAAAAAGCTTTCGGTTCGGAGCTGTCGGGTTGTGTGGTGGATTTGTGCCCCGTCGGCGCGCTGACCTCGAAGCCCTACGCCTATGTGACGCGGTCTTGGGAGCTGAAGCACACCGAGACTATCGATGTGACCGACGCCCAGGGCTGCAACACCCGTGTCGATACACGCGGCCGGGCCGTGCTGCGCATCCTTCCGCGCCTCAACGACGACATCAATGAGGAGTGGCTGCACGACAAGGGCCGCCATATCTGGGATGGTCTCGGCCGTCAGCGTCTCGACAAGCCTTATGTGCGCAAGAACGGCAAGCTCGTTCCTTCGACTTGGCACGAGGCTTTTGCCGCGATCGCCGCGCGCGTGAAGGCGACAAAGCCCGAGCGCATGGCCGCGATCGTCGGCGACTTGGCGGCGGCCGAGGAGATCAAGGCACTCAAGGATCTGATGGACAAGCTTGGCGTCGCCAATCTCGACTGCCGCCAGGAGGGGGCCAAGATCGGAGGCGCGCGTCCGACGTACCTCTTCAACACTGCGATTACCGGCGTTGAGGCCGCGGATGCGCTGCTGCTGATCGGCAGCAATCCGCGCTGGGAAGCTCCGGTTCTCAACGCGCGGATCCGCAAGGCCTGGCTGAGTGCGCCGCTTGCGATCGGCAATCTCGGCGAGAG
>JBJKRM010000404.1:0-6796 GCA_046704685.1 Rhizomicrobium sp. | reverse complement strand
CATGAAGAAGGGCGAGAAGATGGCGACGCTCAACCTTTCCGGCAAGGCCAACATCGTCGATGTCGTCAATGCCGTAAACAACGCCGAACTCACGCTCGATACGGTGGTCGCGGTCCGCGACAAGGTGGTGGCCGCCTACCAATCCATCCTCAACATGCCGATCTGACGGACTTTTACATGACAGGCCCTGAAGCCATCGATTTCGCGCGTTCGTCGATCTACGTGCTGCTGCAAGTGATCACACCGACCATGCTCACGGCGCTGGTGGTCGGCCTCGTCATCGGCCTGTTGCAGGCCCTGACCCAGATCCAGGAAATGACCCTGGTGTTCGTGCCGAAGATCATCGCCATCTTCCTGGTGCTGCTGATCACGCTGCCCTTCTGCGGCGCCGCCATGGGTGGGCTGATGACCCAGATCGCCCAGCGCATTGCTGCGTATTAGGGGTAACCTTAACGATGACGATCACACTGCCATCTTTGTCCGGGGCGGTGCTCGTCTATCTCCTTGTCTTCGCCCGCACCGGCTCCATGCTGATGATGCTGCCGCCGATCGGCGACGCCAACGTGCCCGTGCGCGTGCGGCTCCTGCTGGCGCTCGCGGTCTCCATAGCGCTCGCCCCCACCGTTGCCTCGTCCTACCCCCAGACGGCCCCGCAGACCATCATGGCCCTGGTGGTGCTGATCGGCCAGGAGATCACGGTCGGCGTTCTGATCGGCACCTTGGCGCGGATCATCATGAGCGCCATTTCGGTGGCCGGTTTTCTCATCGCCTATCAGACAGGCCTGTCCTACGCCGAAACCCTCGACCCCACCTCGCACGGCCAGCAGGGCGCCGTGGTCGGCAACTTCCTCTCCATGCTCGCCGTGGTGCTGATCTTCGCCGCCAATTTGCATCATCTGGCGATCGCGGCGGTGGCCGGCTCCTATCACCTGATACCGCCCGGCACCGCACTTCCCACCGGCGACATGGCACAGCTTGCCATCCGCCTGGTCAGCGGGGCCTTCACCCTCGGATTCCAGCTGGCGGCGCCGTTCCTGGTGTTCGGCTTCGCCGTCAACGCCGGTTTCGGCGTGCTGGCGCGCATGATGCCGCAATTGCAAGTCTTCTTCGTCGCCATGCCGGTCAACATCATGGTCGGCTTCGTCATCATGACGCTTCTGATCGGCACCATGATGACCCTGTTCCTCAACTTCTATGCCAGCCAGATGGGGGCCCTCCTCTGAGGAACGGATAGATGGCTGACGATCGCGACGAATCACAACAAACCGAAGAACCAACACAACGAAGACTCGACGACGCGCGGGAAAAGGGCGACGTCGTCAAGAGCGGTGAGGTCTCCACCTTTATCCTGCTGCTCGGCGGCACGCTGGCGATCGCCATGTTCGCGCAGTCCTCGTCCCTCGAACTGCTGCGGGTGTTCCGCGCCTTCATCGCCAACCCCGACCAATTCGGCACCGATCCGGGGTCGCTGCAGATACTGGCGGGCGAGGTCATGCTCAAGATGCTGGTCATCGTGGGGCCGATGCTCGGCGTGCTGTTGCTGTCGGGGCTGGCCTCCAACATGCTGCAGCACCGTCCCGTCTTCACCACCGAACGGATCAAGCCCGACATCTCCAAACTGTCGCTGATCAGCGGGCTCAAGCGGATGTTCGGCTTCGACGGCTGGACCAATCTGGTGAAGGGGCTCGCCAAGATCGGCATCGTCGGCGCCGCGGTCTGGACGCAGCTGTGGCCCGAACGCGCCACGCTGGCGGGCGTGCTCAGCCAGTCGCCCGCGGCGGTGGCCGGCGACATGACGCATATGCTCTTCAAGGTGCTGACGGCGACCCTGGCGGCCATGGCCTTCATCGCCGTCGCCGACTACCTGTTGCAGCACTACCAGTTCATGAAGCGCAACAGGATGTCGAAGCAGGAGATCAAGGACGAGTTCAAGCAGACCGAAGGCGATCCGATGGTCAAGGGCCGCCTCAAGCAGATCCGCACCGAGCGCGCCAAGCGGCGCATGATGGCGGCGGTGCCGCAGGCCACCGTGGTGATCACCAACCCGACCCACTTTGCCGTGGCCCTGAAATACGAAGGCGGCAAGACCGCGGCCCCGATCTGCGTCGCCAAGGGCACCGACGCGCTGGCCTTGCGCATCAAGGAGAAGGCCAAGGAGCACGAGGTCCCAGTGGTGGAAAACCCGCCGCTGGCCCGCGCGCTCTATGCCTCGGTCGAGGTCGACGAGCAGATCCCAACCGAGCACTACAAGGCCGTCGCCCAGGTCATCAGCTACGTCATGAAGCTGACCGGCAAAGCCCGGGCGAATTAGGTCCACAATTGTTGCAATTTGTCGCCAATAATCCGCCATCCGGCGACGGGTTTGCGCACACAACGCGTTGGATCTCTTGGAGTGGCCAAGCCAAGAGATTCCATCATGCCCGGTATTCGCGTTGCGTCCGGCGCCGTCTTCGCCGCAAGTCTGCTCGTATCGACCGCAATCCCGATAAATGCGGCGGCCACGCCGTTGACCTATCCCATCGTCGATACCGGCCAGAAACGCATCTTTTCCAACGACCGGCAATTGTTCTTCACGCCGAGAAAAAGCGAGGCCTTTTACGGCCAGGACGGTCAATACCAGGGCGCTCAACCGCATTATCGCGACAATGGCGATGGCACCGTTACCGATCTGGTCACCGGGCTGATGTGGCAGAAAGCCTTCATCCGCAATGTCGCCTGGAGCGATGCGTCCTCCGTGGCCAAACAGGTGCACACCGGCGGCTATTCCGACTGGCGTGTGCCCACCATCAAGGAACTCTATTCGCTGATCCAATTCACCGGCACCACCGGCAGCTCTGGTCCGTCGAACAGCACGCCGCCGCCCGATGCCAAGCCCTTTCTCGATACTTCGGTGTTCGATTTCGAATACCCACACGTCCATCGCTATATCGATGCCCAGTACATCTCCTCCACCGCCTATCTCGGCACGGTGATGCACACCGCCGGCTTCTTCGGGGTCAATTTCGCCGATGGTCGGATCAAGGGCTATCCGCAGCGCGGCCGGCGCGACGGCAGCGGCTGGTATCTCCGGCTGGTGCGCGGCAATCCGCAATACGGCCACAACCATTTCACGGACAGCGGCAACGGCACGGTCAGCGACACCGCCACCGGCCTGATGTGGCAGCAGAGCGAAGCGCCGAAAGCGATGAACTGGCAGAGCGCGCTCGGCTATTGCAGTGCGCTCAACCTCGCCGGCTATAACGATTGGCGTCTGCCCAATGCCAAGGAACTGCAGAGCCTGGTCGATTACGGTCGCGCCCCCGAGGCTGCCGATCCGGCCAACCGCGGCCCCGCCATCGCGTCCCTTTTCACCATGCGCGATCCCAAAGCCTGGGAATGGACCAGCACCACCCATTATGACGGGCCGGGCACCGGCAGCCGCGCGGTCTATGTCGCCTTCGGCGAGGCCACTGGCCTGATGCGCAATCCCTTTACCGGCGAGCGCCATCTGATGGACGTGCATGGCGCCGGCGCCCAGCGCAGCGATCCCAAGAGCGGCGATCCCAACGACCCGCACTGGGCGAACGGCTTCGGACCGCAAGGCGATATCATCCGGATCGACAACGACGTGCGCTGCGTGCGCGATATCACGCCGGGCACGACGGTCTCCCTGACGACACCCGATATGTCGGTGTTGCCCGCCAGAGGCCGCCCACGCGGCAGGCCGTTCTAAGGCGCGCCGATCTCATCTCTCACCATGCGCGCGGCGAGCCGCAAATACTCAAGCTGCGTCACTGGACAAGCCGTCTCACCGGCACATCGCGTCCAGTTCGGCGGTGTAGATCGACGGCGCCGGCGGCGGCTTCAAATCCTTCGCCATCATGGCGTGCTCGAGGTCGTTGGGCGGCGCCGGCAGCGATGGATCATAGATGGCGCGGTAATAGGGATCGCGCTCGGCCTGCTCCAGGCTGACGAACTGGAAGCCGTGCTTCTTGTATAGCGCAAGCAGCTTCGGCAGCGTCTTGGCCTCAAAGGCGCCGATGTGCAGCAGCAGCACATAAGGAATGTCGCGGCCGTACAGCGCATGGGACATCTTCCGGTAATAGCCGATGCGCAACGTCGCCGCCTTGAAATACATCTTCTCCATGCGGACGATGGCGGGTTTGTCATGCTTGGCCATGCAGCGCGCATAGGGCGCGCTGTACAGCCAGTCGCCGAACATCATGGTCACGGTGGCGATGTGATAGCCGCGGCTTCCCATGAAGTCGCGAATCTCGGTGCGCTTGGCGGGCGTGTCGCCTTCGTCCAGATAGGGATAACGGAACCAATGCCAGTCGCCGCCCAGCTCGGCCAGCACCGGCTCGTTGCGCACGATCTCGGCCTCGTAATCGGCCACCGACAGTTTGCTGAGGCCGGGATGCGACCAGGTGTGATTGCCGAGCAGATTGCCGGACTTGCGCCACAGCCGCAGCACCGGCGCCGAAGCCGGCTCCCGGTCGACCAGCACCGCGTTCACGAAGCCGTGCACCGGCGGCATCTTGACCGCGTTGAGCGCGGCAATCACCTGTTTGGCGACCTCAACCCGCGTCTCGCCGGGCGGCAGCACCGAATGGGCGGGAAGATCGTCGAAGGTGAAGGCGAGTTGGGGCGCGGCCAGGGCCGGCGCAGCAAAGGCGAGGAAGGCCAGAACGGCGGTTTTCATCAGCGCTTCCTCCTGTGGTGCACGCTCCGGCGGTGGTGGGCGACCCTATGATGCCGCCGGACGTGACGCCGACGAATGCGATGACGCCGGCGAACGCCATGATGCCGCCGGACGGCCGCCAGCTTCGCCGCCATCGCCGCCGCCGCGGCATCGCCCATCACGCGATAGCCCACCGGCGAGGGATGCAGGTGGTCGCCGGAATCATAGGCCGGATTGAGCTGGTCGGGATGGGCGGGATCGCGCGTCAGGGCGTCGAAGTCGATCACCCCGTCATAGTCCTTCTGCACCCGGATCCAGGCATTGATCTCACCGCGGTCCGCTTCGCTGACGGCATCGGGGTGATAGTAGTCGTTGCCCATGAACGGCATGATGGTGCCGATATAGGCCTTGATGCCGTGCGCATGGGCGTCGGCGGCAATCTGCTTGAAAGCGCCGATGATGCGCGTCACCAGCCGCTCGTGCTCTGCGAAGGGCACGGGATGGTCGCGCGTCAGGGTGCCGAGATCGTTGATGCCCTCCAGCACGATCACCGCCGTGACGCCGGGCGGCGCCAGGACGTCGCGATCGATGCGCGCCAAGGCGTTGGGGCCGAGACCATCATGGAGGATGCGGTTGCCGCCCAGGCCGGCGTTGAGCACGGCGATGTCCTTGTGGTCGGCGGCGAGGCGCTGGGCCATGAAATCGGTCCAGCGGTCGTTGCCGTTGGTGGTGGAGGCGTGCCCGTCGGTGATGGAATCGCCGAGGGCCACCACCGCGGCGGCTTGCGGCGCGGCCAGCACCTGGATGGACGTGATCTGGTACCAGTGATCGACCGTCAAGGCGCCGACCAGATGGGCATCCGTCACATGATCGCCCGGCACCACATAAGAGGTGGCGCGCGAACCGGGATGGGCGGTCTCGACCGCCGGCGGGGTGTCGTAGTGGATCGAGATCGCCAGATCGGTGAACGGCGCCACCGGCCCCATCACCGGATCGGAAAGGTAGCTGGCCCCGGCCGGAATGATGACGTCGGGACGTCCGGAAAAGGTCAGCGCGCGGTCGGTCGCCGGATCGATGGCGCCACCGCCCAGCGGCTTGGCGACGTGCACCGATAACAGATGCAGCGGTTCCGTGCCGAAGGCGTTCGATATCCGCAGCCGGTAGCCTGCCCCGCCGATCGTGAGCCGCACCACCTGGCGCAAGGTGGCATCCTTCATCACCTCGGGCGGCAGCATGTTGTGCGGCTCGGCGATCTGCTGGGAGGTGAACCAGCTCGTCACCCAATGGGCCGGACGGGCCTGGGCGGCGGCGGTGAGGAAAACCAGGGCAAGCGCCCCGACAAATCTGCGCATGGGGATGGTCCAGGATGGTACCGCTATCCCTAGCTATAGCCCGGCAGCTTTCACATGCAAGTCCTGTGGGTTGCACCAACTTTCCGCGGCCCCGAAAAATGCCTAGTGTCGGACATAAGGTTCGAATCAGCATGGTTCACGGCTTCATCGACTCAAGCGTTGGCGTGCCCAGCGGCAATTGGCGCTGGGCGGCGGCCGGATTTCTGGTTTTGGCCCTGGCAGCCGCCATTCTGGCGGTGTCATCCCCGTCCCTGGCGCAATGGGCCGGCGCCGCGCTGCTGGTGGGAATCGGGGTTCTGGCCAGCCTTTATCTCTATGGCGTTTGGCAGCGCAAAGCGGTCGGAGGGGTGGATGCCCGCCGCATCGCCGAAGCGGCCGCCCGCGCCAATGTCGCCTGGGCGATCACCGCCACCGACGGGGCCGTGCTGGAGTGCAACGATGTCTACCGCCGCATGGCCGGAACCGAACAGGATGCGGCCGCCGCGCCGCCCGAACTGGCGCTGGCCGGCGAGACCTCGTCAGCCGTCCTCTATCGCCTGACCAAGGCTGCCGCCGAAGGCACGGCGCGGGAAGAGACCTTGCCGGTGGCGCCGGGCCTGGAAATCGTCGCCGCGGTGCGTCCGCTGGCCGACAAGCAGGCCGTTTGGTGGTTCACACCACGTCTGTCGCCGGGCCGCGCCATGGCCAAGCAGCCCGTCGCCGTGGGCGATGTCTTTCGCGACGCGCCGATGGGCATAGCCATCGCCGAATCCGACGGCCATCTGGTCGAGGTGAACAACGCTTT
>JBJKRM010000403.1:0-8391 GCA_046704685.1 Rhizomicrobium sp. | reverse complement strand
CAAAGGTCCCCGGCGGGACGACGAGGATGTGTGGCGCCTTCATGCCGTAACCGCCGGAGCGGTGCGCGGCGTAATCCGCGTTGCGCAGTGTCAGGCACTGATCGACCCGGTGAGCGAAGTCGTTGGCCGCGCGGTCCGGCAGCGATTGCGCGAATTCCACGATGTAAAGGTGATGGCCCGGCTCATCCCGCGGAAACACCGGTCCCACCATGAAGTCGTAGACATCGGCACCGATCGCCTTGGCCGCATCCGCCACCGCCTTGTCGATCTCTTCGCCGATCAGGTGCTCGCCGAAGGCAGAGAGGCCGTATGATGTTCGCCCGGTGACGAGAAGGCGCGGCGGCGAGCGATCGACGAAGCGCACAGTATCGCCCAGGATGTACGACCACAGCCCGGCGCAGGTGGTGAGCACCACGGCATAGTTCACGCCGGTCTCGATCGTCTGCATCCAATGCCGGGTTGGATTGGGGCTGTCGAGCTCGTTCACCGGCACGAACTCGAAGAACAGGCCGTTGTCGGTCAATAGCCGCAGCCCGTCCCCGTCCTTGCGATCGGCCATGGCGATGAAGCCTTCGCTGGCCGGATACACTTCGCGGGTCTCCGCATGGCTGCCCTCAAGCAGGGTGGCAAAGCGCGCCCGATAGGGCTCGAACGACACTCCGCCATGCACCAGGAGCTCGAGATGCGGATAGTAGTCGACCAGCTGTCCCTGGCTTTGCGGTCGCAGCCGCCGCACTTCGTCGAGGAACAGCAACAGCCAGCTCGGCGTGCCCGAAATATTGCGGATATCCTCGTCGAGCGATCGGGCTGCGAGGGTCTTGCTCTTCTCTTCCCAATCGGTGATCCGCGCCAGGCTCCCCGAGGGGAAATAGAAACGCTTGGCCCACAGCGGCACGCGCGCCGCGGCGATGCCGCTGAGATCGCCCTCGTGCACGCCGGGGCCCAGGGTCGTCAGCGAAGTGCTGCCGCCGAGAAAGAAGTTCTGTCCGCCAAGGATGCGGCTGTCCGGCCGGTTCGCGATATGGTGCACCAAAAGATCGATGGCAGCACGCCGGTTCGACCGCATCATCGCGGCGGAGACGGGAACGTGCTTGGTGACGCCGCTGGTTGTTCCCGACGAATTGGCGAAGAACGGGATGGTGCCCGGCCAACTGACATTGTCCAAGATCGGATAACGTCCGCCCCAATAGCCGTTCCAGAAATCCTCGAAGCGCCGTAGCGGCACGGCCCGCTGATAATCGGTGACATCGCGCAGACGCGCAAAATCATGATCCCGTCCGAAGTGCGTACGCGCGGCCGACTTCAGCAGCGACGTCAGCTGCCGGCGCTGGCTCTCGGCGGGATCTTGTGCCGCCAGTTCCGCGATCCGCCGCTTGGCGTAATGGCGCAATGCGAAGGTGAAATCGATCATGGCGCGACTATCACTACAACGCCCAGGCCGTGATTCAGGGCGCAAATATAGTCGGTTCGCCGGGCTGCCGTCGTCAACCGGCGAAGCAGCGGTTTCAGGCCTTGCGCCAGCCCGATTATCCGGCCGGCGACTTCAGCAACTTGCCGTTCTCCCGCACGTTGATCAGCGTCAGGCCGCGCACATGCTTGATGATATCGCCATGCGCGACATTTTTGAAATCGCAGTCCTTCAGTGAAACGTCCGTCACCGGCGCTCCCGCAAGCCCCTGCATGTCGATGCCGTAGGCGCTCTTGCCGCTGACGATGGATTCGAGATGGATATTGCGGGCCACCGGATGGTAGGGGCCGTTGGCGCCCTCTTCATAGTTGAAGTCGACGGTGAACACCGCATGGGCGACTTGGCCAACCACAATGCGGCGGAAGTGGAAATTCTCGAGGACGCCGCCGCGCATGGCGTTGTTCTTGAGGCGGATGGCACTGTCCAGATTGGGGCTGTCCATCCTGCAATCATGCACATAGACGTTGCGGACGCCGCCGCTGATCTCGCTGCCGACCGCCACGCCGCCGTGGCCGTTGCGCATCCGGCAATGGCGGATGACGATGTTCTCTGACGGCACATGAACGCGCCGGCCGTCATTGTTGCGTCCCGATTTGATGGCGATGCAGTCGTCACCGGTGTTGAACGAGCAACCCTCGATCAGCACGTCCTTGCAGCATTCCGGATCGCATCCATCGGTGTTCGGGCCGGCGCTGTCGATGGTGAGGTTGCGCACCGTGATGCTGGTGGAGAGGACGGGGTGGACCTCCCAGAAGGGCGCGTTGCGCAGCGTGACGCCTTCCATCAGCACGTTGTGACAGCGATAGGGCTCGATGAAATTCGGCCGCAGATAGGAGCCTTCACCGAAGATCCGCCGGTCGACCGGCACGTTGTCCTGTCCCATCTGGAACAGCTTGGCGCGGGCAGGGGCCTGATTGGGCTGGTGTTCGCGCCAGCCGAAATCCGTCTTGCCCTTCCACGGCCACCAATGGACGTTATCGGCTTGGCCGTCGAGCGTGCCTTCACCGGTTACCGCAATATTGCGCTGACCGTAGGCGTAGATCAGCGGCGAATAGTTCATGCACTCGACCCCTTCCCAGCGCGTCAGGACGAGAGGGAGGTAGTCCTTGGGATCCCTGCTGAAGCGCACCGTGGCATGGCGCACAACATGCAGGTTGACATTGCTCTTGAGGTGAATGGGGCCGGTTAGCCAGGTTCCTTCGGGCACGACGACGCGTCCGCCGCCGGCGGCCGCACAGGCCTCCACGGCTTTTTTGAAAGCGGTTGTGCCCATCGTCTTGCCGTCGCCGATCGCGCCATAATCGGAGATGCGAAAATCGCGTTTGGGGAACACCGGACGGCGGATGCGGGCGACAATGTGCTCGGCTTCGATCCAGGGAGACGACGTCTTTGCCGTCTTCCCTATCGCTGGCTCCAGCGGCAGCATGACACCGGTGACAACAACCGATTGCAGCAGGTGCCGGCGAGTGGTCATGGATGTCTCCTCTGGATGTGAAAATTGCGGCGTCCGGGACAACCGGCGCAGGGAGGTGGAGACTATGTCGCTAGCCCGGCACTGTCACTGGGCCCCTGCGCGGCGCTGGTAGAAGCCATTGTCAAACAGACGGATGCATTCGTATCGGGCTGGAGGACGAGACTTGATGCGGTGATTGGTAACTGCATCTGCCTCTCGTTGGCGTAACAATTCGTGATTGGAGAATAAGTAAATTATCCTTGAAAATTTGGCCTTAGGTCCTATATTAGGATTGTCTTATCCCGAGAGGGGGCGGTCCGGACCGTCCAGATCGTGGGATGGGATCGGCGCCAGCCGAAGAAGGGCCTAACGATCCTTTCCAAAGCTGGGGTGTGTTCCGTCTGTTGCCTCCTGCCCACCAACCCAGACATCGGGGAGGCTCGGGGCGCCAGATGTGGCTGGCCGGGGAGTGCCACGCGTTCGGCTTTCGCGTGCTGCCTGACAGGAAATGGTCGGTAGCCTCCACGAATTCCGGTGGACCCGGTGAAAGTGCCGGCGGAAACACGCCATGGAACGCCGGGTGCGGGGCGCCGCGAGGCGGTACCCATCAAAGGCCGGGGCCACAAGCCCGGGCGAGACTGTCAGTGCGCACGCCGTCTCCGGCGTCCCGCACCACCCCTCGCAAGAGGGGGCAAAGCAAGCCTCCGTGTGCCGAGCACAGCGGAGTGCTGAGTCGTGCGAGCATGAAGCATCGATGTTGGATCTTCTCTTGGCTTCCGCTTGTGGGGAAGGCGATACGGAGCTGCGCTCTTTACCGCCTGCATCCTTTCGTGGCCCGCGCGGCAGCCGCCTCTGTAGAAGAGTGGTGGTCCCGTGTTGAAACCTTCGCAGTGGAAAAATTCACTATAAAAATCAATATATTACATTTCTCTTGTAATGGAGTACTCTATAATATAGAGTTATCTGCAATTGCCTCGCGTCCGAGATTGTGAAGCGGTGGACCGGCGGTTCTTCATACAACCGCCTTACTGCAGGGCAAGATTGTGGTCCGCCAGCGCTTTGGGAGGGGAATATCGTGGCACAGGCACCTTCGACCGGGCCGGTCGTCAGTCTGCAGAACATCGTCAAGACCTACAACGAGGACGGCTTGAAGGTGCCGGCGATCAGCGGCATCAGCTTCGATATTCCGCGCCGCAAGTTCGCAATGATCGTTGGTCCTTCGGGCAGCGGCAAGACCACCTTGCTCAATCTCATCGGCTGCATCGACAAGCCGACCAGCGGCACGATCGCGGTGGCCGGTGAGAATGTCGGCAAGTTCTCCGACAACAAGATCACCGACTTCCGCGCCCGCAACATCGCCTTCATCTTCCAGAACTTCAGCCTTTATCCGGTGCTGTCGGCCTATGAAAACGTCGAGTATCCGCTTCTGTTGATCGGCATGCCCGCCGCCCAGCGCCGTGAGCGCACCATGAGCATGCTGGAGGCCGTCGGCTTGGCCGATCAGAGGCGGCAGAAGCCCAACCAGCTTTCCGGCGGCCAGAAGCAGCGCGTCGCCATCGCCCGTGCTCTGGTCAAGCATCCCGAGATCGTTCTGGCCGACGAGCCCACGGCCAATCTCGACAGTCAGACCGGCGCCCAGATCATCGAATTGATGCGGCGCATGCAGCACGAGCAGGAGGTCAGCTTCATCTTCGCCTCGCACGATCCGCAGCTGATCAGCCACGCCGAGGAGACCTACATCATCCGTGACGGCAAGCTGGTCGAACATCGCACGGGGAACGGGCAATGATGCTGTTCAAGATCGCCTTCCGCAACATCCTGCGGAACGGCAGGCGGTCGCTGATGACGGCTTCGGCGATTGCGGTCGGTGCCATCGCGCTGATCCTGTTCGGCGAATACAACGACTTCGCCTTCCTTGGCCTGCAGACCCAGGCCGTGATCCACACCGGCCATCTCGAGGTGTTCCACAAGGGGTATTTCGACTTCGGCAGCGGCAACCCGGCCGCGTACAGCATCTCGCACTACAAGTCGGTGATGAAGCTGATCAAGGACGACCCGGTGCTCAAGCCGATGCTGAATGTGGTGACACCGACGGTGTCGCTGTTCGGCATCGCCGGCAACTTCTCGATTGATGCCTCGAAAACGTTTTTCGGAACGGGTTTCATCCCGTCCGACCGGGACAAGATGCGCCATTGGAATGAATACGGTCTCGATCACGGCGACCGGATTCCGATGACGCCGTTCACGGATTCCGAAATCAACCACGGTATCGTCGGCTCCGGCATGGCGCGCGTGCTGGGCCTGTGCGGCCCCTTGAAGGTCCCCAACTGTCCGCCGGCCCCCAAGCGGTCTCAGCCCGTCCTTTCCAACGTGCCACCGCCATCGGTCAATCTGACGGAGTTGGCGGCTCGCGACCGCGTTCCGGCACGAGAGAAATCCGATGAAGGCGTCCCGCGTCTCGATCTGCTCAGCGCTACCGCGACCGGCGCGCCCAATGTCGTCAGTTTCTACGTCAACGCGGCTCAGAACCAGGGCGTCAAGGAACTGGACGACGTGTATATCGGCATGCACCTCAAACTGGCGCAGGAGCTGCTTTACGGTCGCGGCGAGCACAAGGCCGTCGCCATCGTCATTCAGCTTCACCGTACCGAGGATCTCGAGAAGGCGCGCAACCGCCTCAATTTGCTGTTCGCCGAGCACAAGCTGCCGCTCGAAGTGCACGACTACACGGAGCTGAACACGGCCTACCTGCAGATCCGCAACTTCCTGACGGTGATGTTCGGCTTCCTTGCGGTGATCATGGGCGTGATCGTGATCTTCACCGTCGTCAACACCATGAGCATGAGCGTGATGGAGCGCGTTAACGAGATCGGGACGGCACGCGCCATGGGAGTGCGCCGCGGCGGCGTCCGCCGCCAGTTCGTCTTGGAAGGCTTCATGCTGGGCGTCATCGGGGCCACCGCCGGGCTGATCCTGGGCACGTTGTTGGCCGTCTGGTTCAACCACGCTCACATTATGTACACGCCGCCGACGCAGTCGCGCGCCGTGCCGATCCTGCTGTATGTCGAGGATTATGCGTTGCTGGCGAAGGTGTGGATCAGCCTGGTGTTGATTGCCACGATCGGATCTTTGGTTCCGGCCAACCGGGCCGCCAAGATGAAGGTCGTCGACGCCTTACGGCACGTCTGAGGGGGGTAGCTGTGCTGTTCAAGATCGCGTTCCGCAATGTCCTGCGCAATGGACGCCGCTCGCTGATGACGGCATCCGCCGTGGCCGTAGGGGCCGCCGCCCTGATCCTGTTCGGCGAGTATTACGGCATGGTCAAGGTCGGCATGGAGACCGGGCTGATCCAGAGTTCAGGGCACATGTCGGTGTTCAAGAAGGGCTATTCCGAATTTGGCAGCGGCAGGCCGCTGGACTACAGCATCTCCGGCTATGAATCGGTGATCAGGCTGATCGAGAACGATCCTGTGATGAAGCCGATGCTCAATGTGGTGACGCCGTCCGTACGGCTCTATGGCATTGCCGGCAACTCCGTGCTCGACAAGTCTAAGACCTTCTTCGGCTCCGGCTTCGTTCCCTCCGACCGGGACAAGATGGATCGCTGGGACGAGTATGACCTGTTCCGCGGCGGCCCCTACAACAAGACCGGTATGCACGATGATGTGCTCGACCACGGCGTCATCGGCCGGGGAATGGCCCGCATGCTTGGGTTGTGCAAACCGTTGGACATCAAGAACTGTCCGGTGGAGTCGGCGCCGAAGGGGAAATTCCTCTCCGACGTACCCGTGTCGAAGGGCGGAGCGGCGCCGCGCATCGACCTTCTCGCCAGTGCGGGAGATGCGCCGAATATCGTCGCGTTCTATGTCGATCAGGCTTGGAGCGTCGGCTCGAAGGAGATGGACGACAGCTATATCGGCATGAACCTTCCGCTGGCGCAGCAGCTGCTTTTCGGGCGTGGTGAAAAGAAGGTCAGCTCGATCATCATACAGCTCAGGCGCACGGAAGACATCCCGGCGGCGCGGGCCCGTTTGGAAACGCTGTTCAAGACTCACAAGCTCGATCTCGAAGTGCGCGACTTCCGGCAGTTGTCGCCCATGGTCGTGCAGACGCTCGGCTTCTTCCAGACGCTGTTCGGCTTCCTGGCGCTGATCCTGGGAATCATCGTGCTCTTCACGGTCGCCAACACCATGGGCATGAGCGTGATGGAGCGCACCAGCGAGATCGGCACGGCGCGCGCCATGGGTTCTCGGCGCGGCGCCGTCCGCCGTCAGTTCCTTCTGGAAGGTGCCATTCTCGGGGCTTTCGGCGCCACCGGAGGCGTGGTGCTCGCTTCGTTGCTGGCCTACTGGCTCAACCATGCCGGCATCACCTATACGCCGCCGGGCAATGCTTCCGCAGTGCCGCTGTCGGTGTTGACCACGGGCAATGAAGGCCTGCTCCTGTCGGTGTGGCTCGCCCTGTTCGTTGTTGCGACACTGGCCACCATCATCCCCGCCAACAAGGCCGCTCGCATGAAGGTCGTCGATGCGCTCCGGCACGAGTGAGGTTTTATAATGAAAAACGTGATCATCGGATTCGCGGTGGCAGTTCTGCTGTTTGGAGGCGCGCAAGCAGAGCCGACCGGCCAGCAGATCATTGCCGCGGTGGATGCCGCGCGCAATCCGGGCGAGGGCTTCCGGGTGACCGACCAGCTCATCGAGTATGTGAACGGCAAGCCGCGCGACAGCATGGTTTTGGTGGTCTTCGCCAAGCAGGATCCGCAGACCCGTCAATACGATAACCTTGTCCGTTATGTGCAGCCGGCACGTGACGTGGGCAAGATGGTGCTGATGAACGGCTCCAATATGTGGTTCTACGACCCGTCATCGAAGGCCAGCGTCCGCATCTCGCCGCAGCAGCGGCTTTTGGGCCAGGCCTCCAACGGCGACGTCGCCACCGTCAATCTCGCCAAGGACTACACAGCGAAATTGATCGGCGAGGAGAAGCTGCTTGATGCCGATCGCGTGAACCGCGACTGCTGGCACCTCGACCTCAGGGCCGCGACCGACGAAGCGGTCTACAGTCATGTGGAGTTATGGGTGGAAAAGGGCACCTATCGCCAAGTGAAGGGAAAGTTCTATTCCGACAGCGGCCGCCTGCTGAAGATCGCCTACTACCACAAATTCAAGCGGATGCTCGGCCGCATGGCGCCGTCGGAGACCATTGTTATCGATGCGGTCGACCAGAACCTGGTCACCACGATGTCGATCTCCGACATGCGTGCCATGGACATTCCGGATTCTTGGTTTCAGCGTGAATTTCTGCCGCGCCTAAGGCTCAATTGATGCGTTGTGGTTTTCTGGTCGTCGCTCTTCTTGCCGCAACGGCTCCGGCCGCCGCGCAGGAGAACAGCGACCTGAACCTGATTCCGAAATCGGTTCTCAATGCGCCACAGACCACACCGGTCACCACCGCGCACGGTAAATAC
>JBJKRM010000402.1:0-5377 GCA_046704685.1 Rhizomicrobium sp. | reverse complement strand
CGCGGCGGCCATCGCCGGCGAAATGGGACTGCCGAAAGAGGAGATTCACGGCATCCAGCTCGCCGCGAACATTCACGACCTGGGGAAGATCCGGGTGCCCGCGGAAATTCTCTCGAAGCCCGGTAAGCTCGCAGAAGTTGAATTTGCGCTCATCAAGACGCATGCGCAGGCGGGATACGACATTCTGAAGGGGATCGAGTTTCACTGGCCCATCGCGGATATGGTGCTGCAGCACCACGAAAGGCTTGACGGTTCGGGCTATCCGCAGGGACTCAAGGGAGAACAAATCGCGCCGGGGGCGAGAATCATGGCGGTCGCGGATGTGGTCGAGGCGTTGGCCTCGCACCGGCCCTATCGCACGGCACAGGGAATTGACGCCGCATTGGCCGAGATCGAGAGCGGGCGCGGTACGCTTTACGACCCGGCCGCCGTCGATGCTTGTCTGAAGTTGTTCCGGGAGGGCAGGTTCACATTCCAGACTTAGTGAGGTTCGCGAAAATGGGTGACAACCCATTTACGCCTGGAAATTTCCTTCTCCCTTCGATCTTTTTCAATTTGATTTCACCAACAATGGCTCCCCATGAAACTATCAGGTAAATCCATCTGCATGCCGGTTGCCCACGAGTTCGAGGACGTGGAACTACTTTATCCGCTGCTACGGCTGTCGGAGGAGGGGGCCGACATCGTAATTGGCACCTATACGGCAAGCTTTCACGCGCGCCCCTATCTGAAAGACAAGCTCATTACCGGCCGACTCGGTTATCCGGTGCCGCCGGTGCCAATGGTGGAAGGGCGCCGCTACCGGGTGAAGGACATGCTCACGCTGGATGTCAACGATTTCAATGCGGTGGTTATTCCGGGCGGCTTTTCCCCGGACATTCTGCGCCGCGAGCCGCGTATCGTTGAATTCGTGCGACGCGCGTATGAGCTCGGCAAGCCCGTGGCAGCCATCTGCCATGCCCCCTGGCTGGCCATTTCGGCCGGAATCGTGAAGGGCCGTCGCGCGACCTCATGGGTGAGCCTCAGGGACGACCTCATCAATGCCGGCGCGCTCTGGGAAGACAGCGTGGTCGTCGTCGACGGAAATCTGATCACCAGCCGCTGTCCCGATGATCTGCCGGAATTCTGCCTGGCCGTCATCGGCGCATTGGCATAGCCGATGCGCTAAATGCGCAGCACGCGGGCATGACAGGGAATGAGCGCCGGCGCCGTGAAGGGCCGGCACGCGATCACACCTTACTTTCGGACAAATCAATGACATCCATCGCAGAAGTCACCGCCATTCCGCTGTCGTTCAAACTGCCGGAGGGCAAGTCGGTCACGCTTGGAATCGGCAGCACTGTCAAGCGCGACACAATCATCGTGCGCGTGCGCACCAGCGATGGCCTGACCGGCTATGGTGAAGCGCATCCGGGGCGCAGCCCTGGCGCCATCGTAAGTCTGATCCACAATACGCTCGCGCCGCTGATCACCGGTATGGACGCCACCGACTGCAACGGCGTGTGGAGCCGCATTTACAAGATGCAGATCGCCAGCCATGGTTTGGGCGCAGGCGCAGCTCTGGCTCTCTCAGGCATCGACATGGCGCTCTGGGACATTCGCGGCAAGCTGGCGGGCATGCCGTTGTATAGGTTGCTTGGGGGTGGGCGCAGGCGAGTCAAGGCGTATGCGGGGGGCATCGCATTGGGCTACCAGCCGGCGCAAAGCCTGGCGGAGGAAGCGCAGGAATACGTGGCACGCGGCTACAAGGCGGTCAAGCTGCGGCTTGGTGATGGAGTGGCGAACGATATCGAGCGAGTCACGCACGTGCGCAAGGTGCTTGGCTACGGCATCGATATCCTCACCGATGCCAATGCCGTCTATACGCTCGAAGACGTGCGCCGGGTCATGCCGGTGCTGGTGGAGATGCAAGCAGGGTGGTTGGAGGAGCCGTTTGCTTGCAACAACTTTGGCGCTTATCGCGAGGCCGCCAAAATCAGCCGTCTGGTACCGCTGGCAGCCGGCGAGAACCATTACACGCGCTATGAGTTCGCCCAGCTCCAGGAAGCCGGAGCAGTGCAAATCTTTCAGCCCGATCTCTCGAAGACCGGCGGCATTACCGAGGCAGCGCGTATCGCCGCCCTCGCTTCGGCCTGGGGCAAGTCGGTACATCCGCATAGTTCGGCAACGGGCATTAACCATGCGGCGTGCATCCATTTTCTAGCGGCCATAGACAATGGCGGTTACTTTGAAGCGTGTGTATCGAAGTTCAACCCGTTTCGCGATATGTTTGGCGACACGTTTGAAATCGGGCCCGATGGTTGCGTCGAACCACTCGACAAACCGGGTATCGGCCTCGAGGTGGACGAGAAGATCTTTGCGCAATATCCGCCCATCGACGGGGCCGGGTACGTGGTGAAGTTCTGATAAGAGCTTCAACGCGCACGTAACCACGAATATGTGGAGTCAGAAAACACTGCCATTTTTTGGCGCAAGCGATTCCCCGATGGGGCCGCCTTCAGTGCCAAGGGAGGATCCGCGCACGCTGGCAACGCTCGCTCAAAGAATGGTTGCAATCAGAGGTGGTGTCACCAAGGCCGACTCGGAGTACGTAGCGGCCGCAGTGTCTTCGAGACCTACACGATCGCTTTTGTGGGTGAAAAGCCGGTCGGTTTAGGATTGCGCGGTGCCGGTTCCGATCCAAAGCAGCAGTTAGGATGAACTACGCAACATCCCGCAGCCCTTCACCCGTTTCGAGGGATGGCAGTCCGCGCGCAACGCTATCAAGTCGCGCTCAAGCTTTGCAAGGGTGCGCCGCTGCTCCCGCACTTTAGCGATATGTGCGTCCAGCAATTCATCCACCTCGTCGCAACTCGCGCTAGGCGCTTTGGCCAGGCTCATCAGCCGCCTAATTTCCTTCAAGCCGATTCCTAATGAACGACAACGCTGGATGAAGTCGCACTGCTTAATCGACTCCGGGCTATAGCGCCGGTAATTCGCATCAGAGCGCACCGGCTTATCGATCAGCCCCTTTTGCTCATAGAAGCGAATGGTTGCTGCTGTAAGCCCCACTTGGTTGGCTAATTCACTGATCCGCACGGTCTTGACCTTCAAGTGACTTGAAGGTTTTCAATATACACGCAGAGCGGTCGCGGTGCCACTTGATCTATGTCAGATCGTTCGCATGTCGACGCTCGAAAGGAAGACCCATGCAATCTCCTGTAATTAAGACGCCTCGCGAAGCGGCGGTCCGGACCGTGAGTGAGAAACTGGGAAAAGCGACCGCCGCCACCAAGTGCCATGCGTGCGGTTGCTTGCGCGATACAGTCGACGCGTTGGCGAGGTCGACGGCTGCAATACCCGAACTGATTCCGGTGCTGGATGATGCTCGTCGCGTACTCGCGCCAAAGAAATACGATTGTCTCGGCTGCAATGTCTGTTTCCCGGCCGTCGCCGCCAATGCGTTTGCAGAAGCGTTCCCCGATGCGATGCCTGATGCCGCGTTCTGTCCGACCGAGGCGCCAGTCGAACGTTCCGGCTGGCCGCCGCTGCCAGGGGATTATTCAGTTATCCGCTTTGGGGCATCGGTGGCTGTCTGCACCCTCAACAGCAATGGCCTGGTTCAGGAGCTAGCAGATGCGGCACCTGACGGTCTTGCCATCGTAGGAACCATGCATACCGAAAATCTTGGCATTGAGCGGGTCATTCGCAACGTGCTTGCTAACGCGAATATTCGTTTTTTGATCCTCTGTGGCGAGGATACCCGTCAGCTCGTCGGCCACTTGCCTGGCCAATCGTTGGAAAGCCTCTTTACCAACGGGATAGACGAAAAGCAGCGCATCGTCGGTGCTAGAGGCAAGCGTCCGTTCCTGAAAAATGTCTCACGTGAGCAGATTGCGCGATTTGCCGAGCAGGTAAAACTTGTGTCGATGTTCGGCGAACAAGACGGCAGCCGGGTAAAGCAGATGATCGCCGAGTGCCAAGCGCAGGGTTTGCCGAAGTTCCACGGTGCAGCAATCGAAACACCGATTGAGACGGTAGTGGCCAAAGAGCCGCAGTTCTACAAGTCCGACCCCGCTGGCTTCTTCGTCGTCTATCCTGATCGTCGGACAAGGCGTCTGGTGATTGAGCACTACGCCAATGCCGGCGTGCTTGACTGCGTTATCGAGGGATCGACCCCGGCCGCCGTATATGTCGAAATTGTAAGACGCGGGCTGGTAAGCCAGTTGGATCACGCTGCATATCTCGGGCGCGAACTGGCAAAGGCGGAACACAGCCTAAAGTACGGAGCACCGTACACCCAAGATAGTGCTCCGGGCATGCCGGAACTATCGAAGCCCGACAACACTTCCCAAGGTTGCGGCCCCACATGTAAGACGTGCCACTGAGCAGCACGCAAGGTTCGCACTGATTCATCCGCTTGTGCGTCCACTGTTGACCGCGAAGGGCTCATTGAGCACCATCCTTGCAGCGGGGGCTTCGACGCAAGGCAGTCGCCCAGTGGTTTGAGCGTTGGATCTTGGTCACGAACTTCAGAGCCAAGCCACCCGCATAAGGTGCGAGCTCCGTACCGGTGGTGGAGCGCGGCACAGCGTGCCGAAGGAAAGGCCGGGAACAGAAATGAACACGCTGTTTCCGGCAAAGCGCCCAATCAGGAGGAGTCGAGACTGGGCGCTTGCTTATGGCTTGTAAGCGCGTACGCGAACTATCGGTTTGAAAGCATTACAAGTCCCGACACCATCGCGCCGATGCTGCTACTCCTACTGCGACAACGTGTACGCGCCCCAGTGGTGCATACACAGCTCCGAGCCATCCTGACGGGGTTTGGTGCGGCTCAGGCTTTCAAAGCTGCCAGTTCCCTTGATGCCTTTCCACTTTCCGGTTCCGTTCAGGAAGGTCCAGACGTTGGGCTTGCCGGGCTCTATCCTGGCTTCCCCTGTGAACGAATCGCCGGTGGGGTCCGTAAAGCGGCACGAATTCACGGCCGTCGTTTGTCCCGCCATGATGCGGTAATAACCCACGCAATGCACTGCAGAGTTTGCCAGGACCTTGGGCGTGCTTCCTGGCACCTCGATTGCCCAGGTCTCCGGCGCGAACACGGTAAGTTCAGGGCTGGCGACCAGTAGAGTGGATTTCGAGTGACCACACCATGTTCCGTTGTATTCGGTTTCCGCTGCAAGCGTGCCCGGCACAAACCCGACCAAGGTCAGTGCTGTCAAAGCTGCACTCGCCGTTGTTAGCTTGAGACAAAAACGATGGTTCATATAGTTCTCCCTTGAGCGTGAATGAAATGCGCGCCAGACGGAGCGATTTGCAAATAGGAAATCGTCCCCGCATGAGGCTTATTAGCTACATAGCAGAGCGGTACAGGCCTGTACCAACGAAGGCGGGCTCTGTG
>JBJKRM010000401.1:0-3937 GCA_046704685.1 Rhizomicrobium sp. | reverse complement strand
ATCTCAAACGCCTTCTCGCCTATCACAGCGTGGAGAATATCGGCATCATCGCGCTGGGTCTCGGTGTCGGGATTGTCGGATTGAGCATCGGCGCACCTTTCATAGCGATAGTCGGTTTCGCCGGCGCGATGCTTCATGTTCTGAACCACGCGCTGTTCAAAGGATTACTCTTTTTCGACGCTGGAAACGTGGCCCACGGCGCGCATACGCGCGAGATTGATCACCTCGGCGGTCTTGTGCGCCGGATGCCCGGCACCTGCGCAACGTTCCTGGTCGGGGCCGCCGCTATTTCGGGTCTGCCGCCGCTAAATGGTTTCGTCAGCGAGTTCCTGATTTATCTGGCGAGCTTCAAGGGAACCATCTCGCTCCAGGGTTCTGACAGGATTCCGATGCTTGCGACGGTCGCGGGGCTCGCGTTGATCGGAGGTCTGGCGCTGGCCTGCTTCACGAAAGCATTCGGCATCGTCTTTCTGGGCGAGCCACGAACTCGGCACGGCGAGGACGCGCGCGAGGTCGGTCTCGCGATGCTGGCGCCCGGATTTCTATTATCCGCCGGATGCATACTCATCGGCTTGTTCGGTTCGTATGTCGTACGGTCAATGGGCCCGTTGGTCTCCGGCGTAACCGGTCTGCCGTTAATTCCTGTTGGCCGAAGTCTTGCGGAAGCCGCCTACTCTGTCGCGCGGGTTGGGTATTTCGGCGCGATACTGATTGGAGTCGCCACCCTGCTAAGTATCGCACGAGCGATGGCGCTCGCACGGCGACGCGTCACGACGTCGGTTACCTGGGACTGTGGGTATGCGCAGCCTTCGCCACGGATGCAGTACACGGCTTCATCATTCGCGCAGCCGCTGACCGGGTCATTCGGGATGCTTCTGCAGGTGCGTCAATTTCTGACAGCGCCACGAGGACTGTTTCCGCAACGCGCGGAGTTTCGTACCGAGACCGAGGACCCTTACAAGAGCTACATTTTTCGACCGGTCTTTTCCGCGATCAACCGCGGTATGGCTTATTTCCGGCCCCTGCAGCAGGGAAGGGTGCAGCTCTACGTGCTGTATATTGCCGTCACCCTTGTCGTGCTCCTGCTCTGGCAGACCGTCTGAATCATGATATCCGGGTCATTGATTCCACTCATTCTGGCGGCGCTTCTCGCTCCGCTGATGCAAGCGGTAATCGCTCGGACGAAGTCGGTTGTAGCGGGCCGTGTTGGCCAGCCGCTTTTGCAGCCCTACCGAGATCTGTGGAAGCTGGTCCGCAAAGGCGCCGTCTACAGTCGTACCACGTCGTGGATTTTCCGGATGGGTCCGACGGTCGGGCTCGCGTCCATCATTCTTGCCGTTGCACTTATTCCGTTTGGCGGATTCCCGGCGCTTTCGCCATTTTCAGGCGACTTTGTCCTGGTGGCATATCTGATGGCCCTGAGTCGGTTCTTCACGGTCGCCGCGGCGCTCGACACCGGGTCAAGCTTCGAGGGGATGGGCGCGAGCCGTGAGGTGACGTTCTCCGCGTTCGCCGAACCGGCCTTTTTTCTGGTCCTGACAGCTCTTGTTAGGCAGACCGGACATCTGTCGCTCACCCACGTGCTGTCGGCGATATCGACCCACACTTGGATGCACGCTGCTCCGATACTCAGTCTCACCCTCGCCACGCTCAGCATCGTTTTTCTCGCAGAGAACGCCCGGATTCCGATCGACGATCCAACTACCCATCTTGAGCTGACAATGATTCACGAAGTGATGGTGCTTGATCACAGCGGCCCCGACCTGGCGATGATTGACTATGGCGCCGCTCTGAAAATGTGGCTTCTCGGAGCGATCATCATAAGTGTCGCGGTCCCGTGGCACTCGGGTAACCCATGGATAGACACAGGAGCCGGCTTGATCGGCATGCTCGCCGTGGCAATAGCCACGGGCGTAATTGAATCTTCGATGGCACGTGTGCGGCTGCTCCGCGTTCCGCAGTTATTGCTCGGCGCCATCGTCCTGTCGGCCCTGGCCCTAGCACTTACGTGACATTGAAGTCATGAACCAGTGGATCAGTTCAATTCTCGTTCTCCTGGTGCTCACGGGGTTTATGCTGCTGGGGTCGAGTCGTCTGGCCTCCTGCATACGCGCAATCGCAATACAGGGCATCCTGCTTGGAATCCTCGCAATCTCCATTCAGGAGGGACAGTGGTCGGTCGCCGGCGTGGTTCTTCCGCTTACCAGCGCCGCGATCAAGGGCTTCCTGCTGCCGGGAATGTTGTATCAAGCCATGCACAAGGCCGACACGGTGCGCGAGGTCGAGCCGCTTATCAGCTATAACGTTTCGATCATCGCAGGCACCGCCGCTTTCGCCTTGGCGCTGTGGCTGGGACAAAGTCTACAGCTCACCATCCGCCCACCATCGTCGCTCCTCGTGCCGGCGGCTTTTTTTACCAGCCTGGCGGGTATGATCGTGATAGTCAGTCGGCGAAAAGCCATAACGCAGGTACTCGGATACCTCGCCCTCGAAAATGGCATTTATGCCTTCGGCACCGCCGTCGCTCTTCGACTGCCGGTTCTCGTGGAACTTGGCATTTTGCTCGATGTCTTCGTGGGAGTCTTCGTAATGGGCATTGCCATATTTCATATCAGCCGGGAGTTCGATCATATCGACACAGACAAACTGGACGCTCTGACCGACCAACTTCGATGATTGCGCTGCTCGTTCTGATACCGACCCTGGCCGGAATTGTGGCGTTTTTCGTGCGGTCCGATCGGCAACGACGGATTCTTCTGCTGTCCGTTGCCGTGACCCACGCCGCACTCAGCCTATCCACTTGGTTTGCCTTACCCGCGCCGGCACTACGTGGCTGGCTGGCCGAAGATGCGCTGGGAAGACTCATTGAGACCCTGACCAGCGTTCTGTTTTTGGCTGCAAGCTTTTACGCTGTTGCCTATCTTCGTGAGGAGGAAGGCCGGCAGCATACCGATTTCGAGGAGGGCTTTTTCTTCTCCAACGGTCGAGAGGCGAGCTTCACCGGCTGCCTTCTCCTGTTTCTGGCCGCGATGATCCTGGTCACCGTCAGTCAGCAACTTGCGCTGTTGTGGGTGGCGGTCGAGGCCACGACGCTTGCGAGCGCTCCGCTGATTTACTTTCACCGCCATCACCGATCGCTGGAAGCGACATGGAAGTATCTGCTCATCTGTTCCGTGGGAATCGCGCTCGCACTTTTGGGGATTTTCTTTCTGGCGGTCGCAGCCACGAATCCGGATGGTTCCACCATTTCGCTCGTCGTGCAGGGTCTCCGTTTGAACGCTCGCCATCTGAACGTCCCGTGGTTCAAGGCGGCTTTCGTGCTGCTCCTGGTTGGCTATGGAACCAAGATGGGACTCGCTCCATTTCATACGTGGTTACCCGACGCTCACAGTGAAGCTCCCTCGGTGGTTTCCGCGCTGCTCTCGGCCGCGCTGCTTAACTGCGCTTTCCTTGGGATACTGCGGGCTCAGGAGATCTGCGTGGCGGCGAATCTTGCGGCCTTCAGTGACAGGTTGTTGCTGGTCTTCGGCCTGCTATCAATGGCCGTGGCTGCAGTATTCATTTCCGGGCAGACTGACTATAAGCGCATGCTCGCCTACTCAAGCGTCGAGCACATGGGAATTCTCGCCGTTGGTGTCGGACTTGGAGGTGCCGCGGTGTTTGGCTCGGTGTTGCATATGATTAACCATTCGCTGACCAAGGCGATGCTTTTCATGGTGGCCGGAAATCTGTTGGCGGTTTATCGTACCAAGAGCACCAGGGATGTTACGGGTGCTTTCACGGTGTTGCCGGTCTCTGGTGTGCTGTGGCTGTTGGGGTTGTTTGCGATTACCGGTTCCCCGCCATTTGGACCATTTATTAGCGAATTTATAATTCTGAAGGCTGCACTGGATCAGGGCCGGGTGTTCGTGGCCGTCGCCTATCTCGCGATACTTGC
>JBJKRM010000400.1:0-2692 GCA_046704685.1 Rhizomicrobium sp. | reverse complement strand
ACACCGGCCACCTGCGCATGCAGGGCAAGGAGGTGTTCAAGCACGCCGTCACCAACATCGCCGCGGCCATTGAGGCCTCGGCCGATGCGGCCGGCATTCCGGTGGGGGATATCGACTGGTTCATCCCGCACCAGGCGAATCAGCGCATCCTCGACGGTACGGCCAAAAAGCTGCGGGTCGATCCCGCCAAGGTTGTGTCGACCGTGGCGCTGCATGGCAACACCTCGGCGGCCTCGGTGCCCTTGGCCCTGGCCACGGCTGTGGCGGACGGCCGCATCAAACGGGGCCATCTGGTGCTGTTGGAGGCCATGGGCGGCGGCTTGACCTGGGGCGCCGGCCTGATCCGCTGGTAACAGCGTTAACGAGTTCTCAACAGACATCAGGCTCCCCCACTATCCCTTTGATGTTGACGGGAAATCCCAGTTCCGCTTACGCTTGGCCAAAGCACCAGGGAGTCGTTTTTCCGCCATGACCACAACGACACTCACCCGCGCCGATCTGACCGAGGCGGTGTTTCAGGCCGTCGGCTTGTCACGCAACGAGTCGGCACAGATGGTCGAAGACATCTTGGAAGAGTTGTGCACGGCGCTCGCACGCGGCGAAACCGTGAAGCTTTCTTCATTTGGTACATTCGCGGTGCGCCAGAAATCGCAGCGCATGGGGCGCAACCCGAAAACGGGTGACGAGGTGCCGATCGCGCCGCGCCGCGTCCTGGTGTTTCGTCCCAGCCATGTTCTCAAAGCGGTCATCAATGGACAGACGCCGTCGAACGGCATGGATGAGGTCGATTGATGAGCTATGCCGCGGTAGCGCAATTCCCATCGCGAGCCAAATCGCCCGAAGCTTTCCGCACGATCAGTGAGGTAGCGAGCGAACTTGATGTGCCGCAGCATGTGCTGCGCTTCTGGGAAAGCCGCTTCTCGCAGGTCAAGCCGACCAAGCGCGCCGGCGGCCGCCGCTATTACCGTCCGGAAGATGTGGATCTGCTGCGCGGCATCCGCACGCTGTTGTATTCCGAGGGCTACACCATCAAGGGTGTGCAGAAGGTGCTGCGCGACAAGGGCGTGCGCTATGTGGCCGAGGTCGGCCGCGACAGCGTCCAGGATGCCGTGCCGGCCGCGCGCGCCCGCCGCATCGAGGCGAACCACGAGGTCGTGCCGTTCGAGCGTCCCGCGCCGCTGGGCGAAGAGGAACGCGAGAAGTTGGAAATGCTGCTGGCCGAGCTGCTGCAGCTGAAGGCCCGTCTGCGCGCCGCCCCGCGGTCGGTGTGAATCTCCACTTCGCCCCCTCTGGGGGAGAGGTCGCGAGCGAAGCTCGCGGGGTGCCCTTCAAGGGAACTATCCATGAATGATGTCCACTATTGGACCTATGCGGAATGGGTCCAAGCCACGATCGACAAGATCGTGGCGGTCGGGCTGAGCGCCGCCGAAGGGGATCGGGTCGCCTGGTTTCGGGTGCAGATCGCGGCCGCGATCCGGCAGGCTCATCGTCATGGGCGGTCCGGCCTTCCCGACGATGCTCCCGTGACGCCTTGAGACAAAAGTCGCCAATTCCGGCCCATTGCCGCAGTCTCGATGGTTGCCCAGGCGAGGTGCGGCCACTATAGTCCGCCGCCCTTGGGCAGAGCGCCTGAGGAATACCCCCGCGGTCCCTTGGAACCGTCTTTTCGATGCGGCGGCTTTGGTCCGCCGAAATATCGGAGCGTGGCGCAGTCTGGTTAGCGCACCTGTCTGGGGGACAGGGGGTCGGTGGTTCGAATCCACTCGCTCCGACCATTCACTTCCACTGTTCGCCGAAGATCCGTTGGCTCGGATGACCCCGTGCCCTTAGGACAGGGCACGACTATCTTGGCGCGCAGGCCGACAGCCCCTGCCGCCTACGATCCCGCGTTTTTCTTGGGTTCGTCCCGATGCGCCCGCAACCGGGCGATGAGCGGCGGGTCGCGGTCGTACCAGTCCGGCCGGAAGTGCACCACACCGTCGTCCCCGACATAGGTCGTCCAGTAGACCATGTAGACCGGGAGGGGTTTGGCCAGCGGGATACGCTGGGTTTTGCCGCTGGCGATATCATGCGCCAACGCAGCCTTCGGATCGGCAACGCTGCCCTGAAGCGCAAGCGCTCCCAGTGTCACGATCTTCTTGACGCGCACGCAGCCATGGCTGCGTTTGCGATCGGAGAGATCGAAGATGGCCGCATTCGGCGTTCCGTGGATATAGACGTCGAAGTCGTTGGGCATGTCGAGCATCAAGGGGCCCAGGACATTGTGGGCGCTGGGGAGTTCGCGGATCTGGTAGGGAAGAACGTCGCCGGTCACCTTCTTCCAGTCGATCTTGGTTCCTCTGGGATCGCCCTTCGGCCCGTCGATCAGCACCATGTTCCGCGTCGCCAGATAATTCGGGTTCCGGCGCAAATGGGGAACGATCGCCTTGGCCGCGATATCGTCGGGAATGTCCCATGGCGGATTGACAACGACCGCATTCGCCAGGGTCAGCAGGATCGGCGTGCGGTTCTCGCGGTCGCGTCCGATGACCGCTTTGGAGTGCAGCAGGCTCTTGCCGTTCTCGATGAAGTCCACGCTTTGATCGGGCACATCGACCCGTATGTACCTATCCTCGAGCTGGCGCGGCAGCCAGCGCCACCGTTCCATGTTCGCTTTGATCTCTGCGATGCGATGGGAAACCGGGACGTTGAG
>JBJKRM010000399.1:0-3302 GCA_046704685.1 Rhizomicrobium sp. | reverse complement strand
CCCTGCCGCACCGCGACGTGGTACTTCGCACCGCTTCTCTCCAGCATGGTGTGGAAGTTGCCCGGCGCGATCAGCACCCGCCCCCGCAGCACGGCGTCGCCGTCGGCGGCTTCCTTGACCTCCACTTGGCAGAGGCTGTCGAGCCTTTGGGCAAAAGAAGTGGTGAATTTCTCCGGCATGTGCTGAACGATGACAATGCCAGGCGAATTGGGTGGCAATGCCTGAAGGACCCCGGTGAGAGACTGGGTGCCGCCGGTGGAGGCGCCGATGCAAATTACCATCTCTGTGGTGCGTGCCATGGCCTTGCGCGACGACGGCGGCGGCAGCATGGCATCAGCACTCAGTTTTTTCTCTGGGTTCAGTGGTTCCGGTTTGTGCTTCGTCCGGCGGGGGGGACGGTCTCCGACACGTGCCTTCGCCGCAGCCTTGATGCAGTCGCAGATCTGAATCTTGGATTCGGTGAGCTGGTCGGCCACGCCCAAGCGAGGCTTCTGAATGATATCGACCGCGCCGGCTTCGAGCGCTTGTAGCAGCGTCTGTGACCCCGCTTCCACCAGAGAGGAGCACATCACCACTGGGACCGGGTGTTGTGCCATCAGCTTCCTGAGGAAGGTGATGCCGTCCATACGCGGCATCTCGACATCCAGCGTAATGACGTCGGGAATTTCCTTGCTGATGCGCCGAGCGGCTGCGAAGGGGTCCGCGGCGACTCCCAGCACCTCAATACTGGGATCTTCCTCAAGGATCTCCGTCATGGTTTGACGGACGGTCGCCGAGTCATCAACAATCAGGACGCGGATTCGGCGCGGCATGTGGTCAACGGGCGTTGGAAGATGGTGTTGGCGACGGCACGCATTGGCAGGCTGCGTCCGGATCCGGACTCGGAATGGCCGAGAACCAGATATCCGCCGGGCCGCAGATGTTCGCTGAGCTTGGCGGGCACCATCATCTGGGTGGGCTTGTCAAAGTAAATGAGGACATTGCGCAGGAAGATCATATCGAAATCGCGTGGCACAGGATAGCGATCCTCCATCAGGTTAAGCCGCGCAAAGGCAACATTGGAGCGCAGACGCGGCGCCATGCGGACCTCTGCATTCTTTACATCGGCCGATCGCATAACATATTGCATGCGCAGTTCCATGGGAACAGGCTCAATCATGAATTCTGGAAAGCGGCCATTCAGGGCTTTTTCTAGGGCCTCAACGCTAATGTCCGTCGCCAGGACGGAATAGCTCATTCCCAGTCGTTTACGGCAGAAGTCGTCAAGCAGCATCGCAAGGGTATAGGGTTCGGCGCCGATCGAGCAGGCCGCGCTCCACACCTTGATGTGACGCTGTCCGGTGGCGGCGATCTCGGGAAGGACAGTCTTGCAGAGAAAGTCGAAATGGGCCGGCTCACGGAAAAAATCCGTCTTGTTGGTGGTCACGGCGTCGATCAGGCGGGCGATTTCCGCGTCGATATCGGGGCCTGTTCGATCGAGGAAACGCGCACAGTATGCGTTCACGTCTGCAATGCCTGTCGCGCGCGTGCGCCGGCGCAGGCGGCCTTCCAGCATGCTGCGCTTGCAGGCTGTTATGTTGATTCCAGCGTAACTCTTGATCAGTTTCACAAGTCGATCGAAGTTATACGCATTGAGCTGCGTTTCGTCCTCAACCAGCAGGCCGGCCGTTCCCATGACGCACTCCAGAGCTGCGCGGCGGCGCTCTTAGGCCGGCTCCTCGACACTTGATGAGAGCGCGGCGACATCACTGACCGTCATGAGACGGGGAATATCGAATAGGACGATGAAGCCGTTGTCTCTACGTACCACGCCGGCAATGTAGTCGGAACGCCAGGAAATGCCCACATCGGGGGCGCCCTCTATCTCTTCGGTGACAAAGTTCACCACCTCCAGGACTCTGTCAGCAACCAGGGCAAGCGAGAGGATACGGTCTTCCAGCGGTACGTCGAGTACCAGGATGCGTGTGATTGGCGTGGGATCGACGCGTGGCAGGCCCAGTTTGGTGCGTAGGTCGACGAGCGGGGTGCCGCGCCCCCGCACGTCGATCAGACCGAGCATGAATTCGGGTCCGTCCGGAATGCAGAACGGATTACGATAGTCGAGGATCTCCCGAACCATGCTCACGGGTACCGCGAAGACCTCTTCTCCTAGACCTAGTGTCACATACTGACCGTCTTTGGTCCCAACTGGCATCTCAAGCATACTCCTTGAAGCCTTGATCGTCGGCGTCCGGCCCGCCGTGTGCGAGGTCGAGCGCAAAGCCTTTCGCTCGCGCCTGTTGTTCGGCGACGGTCTTGCCTGGAGCGGCACTTGCCTTCAGCGGAGCACGTTGAGGTGCATGCGTCGGCTTGATATGGGCCATCTCGATGTGCCGCGCGTACGTCGGCTGCTGCTTCCTTGTTTGACTGCTGCCCGCCTTTGTCTCTGTACGGAAATACGAAATCGAGGACTGCAACTCTTCCGACTGACCGGCAAGTTCGACGGAAGTTGCCGACATCTCCTCCGAGGCGGAGGCGTTCTGACGCGTCACTTGATCGAGCTGCTGTATCGCCTCGTTGATCTGTGAGGCACCGATGTCCTGCTCGCGGCAAGCAGCGCTGATCTCAGAGACGAGTTCGGCTGTTTTGCGAATATCGGGCACCAGACGGACCAGCATTTCACCGGCGGTTTGGGCGGCTTTGACGGTTTCTGAGGAGACCGCGCCGATCTCCGATGCGGCAGTTTGGCTACGTTCCGCCAATTTGCGCACTTCGGACGCGACCACTGCGAAGCCCTTGCCGTGTTCTCCGGCGCGTGCTGCTTCTACCGCCGCGTTAAGGGCCAGTAGATCGGTTTGACGTGCGATCTCTTGCACGATCGTAATTTTCTCGGCGATTGTCTGCATGGCGGTGACGGCGCGGGTGACCGCTTCGCCGCTGACCTCGGCGTCTTTTGCCGACTGCCGGGAGATCTTCTCGGTCTGTGAGGCGTTGTCCGCATTCTGCTTGATGTTGGATGCCATCTCTTCCATCGATGCAGAAGCCTCTTCTGCGGCCGATGCCTGCTCGGTGGCGCCCTGGCTGAGCTGCTCCGCGGCGGACGATAGTTCCTGGCTGCCGGAGGCGACGTTTTCCGATGCGTTTAGGGCGTTCATCACGACATCGCGCAGTTTTTCGACCATGCGCTCCAGCGCCTTACCCAACGTGTCCTTGTCCGACAACGGTTTCGGCTGCACAGTCAGGTCACCCTCAGCGATCTTATCGGCAATGGCGGCCGTGACGCGAAGGTTGCGCGTCATCGTCTCGACAGCGGTGGCAACATC
>JBJKRM010000398.1:0-8055 GCA_046704685.1 Rhizomicrobium sp. | reverse complement strand
CCGTCAGGACGGACTGCGCCGGTGCCGCTCACCAAGATCGAACCGGGTATTTGGCGCGGCACGATGAAAGCCGACGCCCTCGGCCTCTATCGCGTCACCGACGGCAAGCTGTCGACAGTGGCGGCGGCCGGGCCACTGAACCCCAAGGAAGTCTCCGACATGCGCGCCACCGGCCGGCTGCTGCGGCCGGTGGTGGAAAAAAGCGGCGGCGCGGTGCGCTGGCTGGCGGACGGCCTACCGGAAATCCGCCGGGTCGATCGCGGCGGCCGCATGGCGGGAAGCAACTGGATGGGGATAGCCGCCAACCAAGCGTCGCGCGTCACCTCGGTGGACGAAATGCCGCTCCTTCCACCCTGGGCGGCGCTGATCCTGCTGCTCGGCACGCTGATGTTCGCCTGGCGGCGGGAAGGGCAATAAACCTCGTACATCCGTACAAAGACAAACGCACAGCACCATCTGTCTCGCCTCGCCGGGCGCTCGACACGCACCGGATGCGCCCGCCCTCGGGCGATGCGGCGTGATTCGGCTTCGCCCTGCGGACCAAGCGCGACAGCGGCAGCGAGACGCGCGGTTCAGAGGCGCACAAACATGCCCCGAAACCCCTTGAAGTGATCCGGGCTTTGTTCGCCTGCGTATCGTCTCATCGCTGCGAAAACGATCGCCAGGCGCCTGCCGTGCAGGGAGAGAACAAATTAGAAACATTGAGAGAAATTTCGAGGGATGCGGCGAAAAATGGTCGCAGAGCAAAGAGGGAAGGAACCGGCAGATTCGGTTTTTGCCAGACAAACCCATCGTGATCTTCTGAATGGCGTAACCTTACTGCGCAAATCCCGCGGCACGCCGTAAAAGTGTGCCTGGAAATCCGGATTTCGACTTGCCAGGGCCGATGGCCCTCCCACAGAGTCGGAACAAGCAGGAAGTCTGCTAATACGTTTGCAGGCGATGCGGTGCTACCGTCTACAATGGAAACCGTTGTCGTCCGTATGGGGAGCAAAAGGCGAGGACCGTGGATCACAACGATCCCAGACCATCCGCTTCAAAACGATCGACGCGTTCCAGCTCCGCTGGGATGACGCGTGCAGTGACGACTCCTGCCGCGGCACCACGCCGCTCTGCATCAAACGCCAAAATCACCTCGCCAGCCGTCCTCGACCTGCATGGCCCCGCCTCGACCATGACATTCGGCATGGCGGCGTTCGAATTTGTCGACCGGCTGCAATCGATGAGCGACCCGGGGCTGATCCAGGAAGCCTTCGCCAGCGCGCTGGCCGAGCTCGGCATCACGAACTTTGCGCTGCTGGAGTTCTCCCCGGATCCCAACGCCTTCGGCAAATCGGTGATCAACGAGCGGATGCCCGACGAATGGAAGGAGCGCTATTTCGCGCAGCACTATGTCGAGCACGACCCCGTCATCTCGGAAGTGATGACCAATGTCGAACCGTTCCTGTGGAGCGAAGCGCTCGAGAAGGCCCGTCCCGACAAGACCCAGCGGCAGATATTCCACGAAGCCTCCGAATTCCATATGAACGAAGGCATGTGCATCCCGATCTACGGGCCGCGGCGCTACATGGCCTATGTCTCTCTGGCCGGCGCGCATCTCGACCTGGCACCAGGATCACGCGCCGCGCTCCACGTCATGGCGCTCTACACCCACAACCGCCTGATGAAGCTGCTGCAGGCCGACGCGCCGCCGGCGCCGAAGCTGACGCAGCGCGAGGCCGAATGCCTCAGATGGGTGGCGCGCGGCAAATCCGACTGGGAGATCGGCGAGATCCTCGCCATCAGCGAACGCACGGCCCATTGGTACATTGAAAACGCCAAGCGCAAGCTGGGCGTGGCGACGCGCCTACAGGCCGTCATCAATGCCGTCACCACCGGCCTGATCGTGATCTGAGGTAACCCCGCCGATCAGCGGGGCGATTTTGCCTACCACAACGCGTCAATCTTAGACCCAACCAGGAGGTTGGGCTCGATGATTGATGTCGTCACCGCTGCAAACGGCCACCTCTTCCGCGACCAATTGCGCCAGATGTTCGAGCGTCGCTACGAGGTTTTCGTCAAACGACGGGGCTGGTCGCGACTGTCGGCGACCAATGGTCAGGAAAGGGACCAGTTCGACACCGCTGACGCGGTCTATCTTCTCAGCATCCGCGACAACGGCAGCGTCGACGGTGGCCTGCGCCTCATTCCCACCACGGCACCGCATCTATTGTCGGAGGTCTTTGCCCATGCCGTTTCGGGGGACGTGCCGCGTGGCCCGTCAATTCATGAAATGACCCGATATTTTGCGCTCTGCGACCATGCCGAGCGCAGCCGCATGCGCCGGGTGCGGGGCGAGCTGCTGTGCGCGATGCTGGAATACTGCCTGGGCCAGGGTGGCAAATGGATCACCACAATGTTCGACACCTTCTATCTCAACCGCATGCGCCAGAACGGCTGGCAGCACGAGCTGATCGGCCCTCCGACCCGCTATGACGAAGGCGAGGCGATCGTGGCGAAAATTGCCGTGACCGAGACCAACCTCAGATCGTCGCAGCAGGCTCATGGCATCCTGTGGCCGGCCTTGCGCCAGCCCCTGCCAAAGGCGGCGTAACGCGCGGCAGTGCGGTCAGCTCCCGACCCCGAGAAGATGGGGCCAGGGTGGTGGCCGCAGCCCCACAACCGGTGTTCCGGAATCCTATCCCGCAAGCACGCAAGCCGTTGCCAGCATCGGCCTGCTTTCAGCGTTCTCGCCTGCCCTCTCTCACGCCCAGAGAGCGCAGCGGGCAAATGAAGGAAGGGCGGCAGATCGCGTTACGCCACGCGGCGCTCCTCGGCGGACGTCCTGTGCGACACACCCGCGAAGATGGGATCGGTATGCAGCAGGTGCCCCCTGCCCCATTGGGCGCAGATGTCGAGCCAAGCCTCGAAACGCTCGCGGCTGACGGAAAATTCCTCCAGGCGGAACATCAGGGAAGACAGCGATATCGAACTCAGCCGGCAGGTGCTGCAGTTGGTGTTGGGCGTGCAGCATTTGGCATCGCTGCGCGTCAGATCGGTGCGGTGGGTCTGATGCCAGTCGGAATGCTTGCCGCTGCAGTTGCGGGCGACCTTGGTGACCGGATCGACGTCATAGATGCCGGCAGGCTGCGTCACCACGTGATTGAAGGCGCGGCTGTGGATGACGACATCAGGATAGAGGCCGATCATGTCGTCGATGCGGTCGCGCACGCGCGCCAGCGCGTCGGGCGTGAGCAGCATGTTGTCGGAACGCGAACTGAGGCGGAAGAACTGGTCGTCGTTGGGCGCGTCGGAGGCCAGCTTGGCGAGGTAGCTCTCGGTCGGCGAGAAATAGTTGTAGGACAGCTTGATGCCGTGGTCGGCAACGATCCTGGTCACCGCGGCAACCTGGTCGAGATTCCTGGCGCTGATGGTGAACAGCGCCCGTGCCCGCGGGTCACCGGCATAGTTGCGCAAGGCCTTGTGCAGAACGCTGGCGCCCCTGAGCGAGGCCGTCGCCTTCTCGTCGCCCCACACCGAAAGGATGACGGTGTAGTCGATGGCGCTATCGATCTTGACGATGCCGTTCGAGTAAATCACGCCGCGCGGCAGATGCTTCATGGCCAGCGCCACGCGGGATTGGACCAGCGACGGCTCGGCGCCGACGAAATTGGCAAACGTCACGCCCCGCTTGGCTTCCGCCTCGAAAAGCTGCTCCCACCGGGCGAGATCGTACTCTTCCTTGGCGCGCTTATAGTCATCGCCTTCGAAATAGTAACAGCCCTCGCAGAACAGATTGCAGCGCGAGGTCATGTCGTAATTGTTCGAGAAGCGCGCAACCCTGCGCAGAGCCTTGGCCTGCGCATAAGCCGGCCGCAGGGACGGGCATTCATCGAGATAGGACTCGATCCTACGAGCTCCCGAGATACGGGAAACGGCGGTCTCACATCCGGCGGCGCCGGAGACGTCTTGCAGGCTCATATGTTCCTCCGTCGGCACAGGGCGCCACTATCCCGGTCCTGCGGCCTTGCCGCACCCGTCCGATCAGCGGGGCGAAGCGTGGGAAAAACCGTGCGAGGCTTGCCTGAGGTCAGAAATGAAGAAATTGCAATGGGTAAGAAACAATCGATGGTGCGGCGGTCTCGGAGTCTCAGCGAGTCACCAGATGAAGATGGGGTACGGGAAAACGTCCTAGAGTCTCTGCTGCAGCTGCATCTGGATTTTGCATCGCTCGGCAGGCTGGATGATGCGGGCCCACTGCTCTACAAGCTGATGGAAGTGGCCTATTACACGGCCGTGCCTTCAGACACAGAGCATGCGCCCGGCAAGAATGGGCGCAGATCCGTCTTGAACTGAGCCATTCAGCGCCCAGTGGTTAACCCTAAATTGGGCTGATTGCGCCGTTGATTCGTGCGCCAATGCAACGGCTTGGGAAGCCGCTGCGGGAAACAACTTGCCAAACCTGTGGTGAAGGCCTTTTCTGTCTTCGTGGTGTGCGCGTGTGCACGATCTTGGTGAGATGTGATGGCGTCCAAACTTACGACTGGTATTGATCGACAGATCGCGGAAAGGGTCCGTCTTTTCCGCCGTCAGGCGGGCATGTCGCAGAGCGAGCTGGCCTCACAGCTCGGCGTGACGTTTCAGCAAGTCCAGAAATACGAAAAAGGCCAGAATCGAATCGGGGCCGGCCGGCTGTTCGAAATCGCGAGAATCTTCAACGTCCAGATCCAGGCGTTCTTCCCCGTGGCACAGGACGGCACCAATGGCGATCCTTGCCCGGTCGAGGCCCAGTGCATCAGCGAGTTCGCCACCAGCACGGAAGGCTACAAGCTCGTCCATTCCTTCGTGCAGCTTCCGACGGTCCAGAAACGCAAGATAACCGCCCTGGTGCAGGAGTTGTCGAGCGACCGATCGAAGGACGAAGCACCGGTTCAGCCCGCTACGGCGCAGCCGTCGGCACAGACCGGGTGATCGACGCCGACGCGGCGCACTTCTCCCTTTAGCGTCAGCATCACATTGTGCTGCAGCGACAGCCCGAGCAGACGGGCCGGATCGACCGGCCCGGGAAACTTGACGCGGCCGGGGGGGATGCGGGCGAAACCGACACGCACGTAATAGGGCTCGTCGCCGATCAGGATGACCGAAGCGTGTCCCTGCCGGCGGGCCGTTTCGATGGCGTGATTCATCAGGGCAATGCCGATGCCGCGGCCGCGCAGCTGCGGCTGAACTGCCAAAGGCCCCAACAGCAGCGACCTGTCCATGCCGATGGTGATCGGCCAGAAGCGGATCGACCCCAAGAGATCGTCGCCGTTCACCGCCACGAAGCTGAGCCCTGCCACCGAATCAACCCCGTCGCGCAGGCGATAGGCCGACTTGGCGTAGCGTCCCGGACCAAAACTGATGGCATTCAAAAGCTCGACGAGCGGCGCGTCTTCGGCGCGTTCAGGCCGGATCTGCCAAGCGGGCTCGCTCATAGGCCCCTGCTACTGGCGTTGAAAGGCAAATGCAAGGAATCCGACTCACCAGTATGGTGACTGCGGTGCTTCGCCGATCATCTCCAGGAAACGGCGGCACACCGCCGGACTGCTGCCTTCGGGCGGCGCGGCGGGATCGGCCAGACGGATGTCGCGGATCTCCAGGCTCGGCTTGAACACGAACACCGCCTCCCGCACGCGATAGAGCAGCACCGAATTGGTGGCGAATCCCCGCTTCCGGGTAAAGACGCCAACAAGCTGTGGCGGTGCCGAGTGGGTCAGACCGATCTCCTCCTGCAGCTCACGAATGATGGCATCGGCCGGCGGCTCGCCGCGGCTGACGGCGCCGCCAGGCAGCATCCAGCCCGACTTGTAAGAATGCCGCACCAGGACGATCTTGCCGCCCTGCTCCACCAACGCCGCCGTGCCCAAATCCACCGGGTGCAGCAGGATGGCGCGCACATGGCTCATCGCCGTGAGCAACACATTTTCAAGAAAACGGCGCATGGGGACCGACTATATCGCCTGACGACCGGATAACAACTTCCTAACCAAAGCCCTTCTACTCTTGGCCGTGCAGCCGAGCCGGGACCAGGGAGCCGGGACGAGGCATGTCAGGACCGACGTTCAAAAATCTGAAGGCGCTTATCGTCGAGGACAATGCCCAGATGCGCGCGCTGCTGCGCTCGTTGATCTATGCGCTCGGCATCCATGATCTCTACGAGGCGCCCAGCGGCCGCGAAGCCTACACGCTGTTCCGAGATCACAACGGCCTCGATCTCATCCTCACCGACCTTTCGATGGACGGCATGGACGGCATCACCTTCACCAAGAAGGTGCGACTATCAAACGACAGCCCCAACCCCTATGTGCCGATCATCATGGTCACCGGCCACACCGAACGTCACCGCGTGCTCGCGGCGCGCGAAGCGGGCGTGACCGAGTTCCTGGCCAAGCCGATCACGGCGCATAATCTGTTCAAGAGGATCGCGGAAATTGTCGAGCGTCCGCGTCCCTTCATCCGCTCCGAGGACTATTTCGGGCCGGACCGCCGCCGCCGCGTCGACGACAATTATGATGGACCCTGGCGGCGCAAAGACGACGTCGCACGAACACTGGTGACACCATGAAAAAAAACCAAAGACCACCGGTACCGCCGAAGGGAGAGGCCGTCACGGTCCAGCCCGGTGTCTACCCCGTCATGCCCGTTGCCGCCGCGATGCAGCTGTCGCGCGCGCTGCGCGACAAGGGCGTGGCGCAGGAAGCCACCCAGGTGCTCGCCAACAGCACCGAAACCATCAAGACGTCGGTGCTCGACAACCTCGATCGCATGGAGAAGGCGGCGCAGGCCGACGATCACGCCAAGGTCTATCAGGAATCCCACGAGATCCGCGGCCTGGCCGGCAATGCCGGTCTGTCGGCGGCGGCCCGCATCGCCAACGAACTGTGCCGCTACCTCGACGCGCTGTTGGAGCTCGGCCGCAAGCCGGAAAAGCCGGTGGTGCGCTTGCACATCGGCGCCATCTCGCACGCCGCCCGCGCCTCGGACGAGGCGACGCGGCTCGGCAACACCGTGGCCAACGAACTGGCGCAGCTGGTCGACAAGAAGCTCGCCGAAATTAACGAGTCGTAAACGCCCGCCCCGATGTCATCAATTTAAGCCTCATTAAGCCCTTCGGCCCGATACTGATAGCCGCTCACCGGGCGGGACCATATGCTTCAAATCATCGGTTTTGTCGTCCTTGTCGTGTGCGTATTCGGCGGATTCATCATGTCGGGCGGCAAGCTCGCGGTGATCATCGAAGCGGCACCGCACGAAATCATGACCATCGGCGGCGGCGCCCTGGCCGGCCTCCTGATCGGAGCCTCGATGTACGGCCTCAAGAAGATGGGCGGCGATTTCAAGAAAGTCCTGTCGGGCCCCAAATGGAAGCCCGCCGACTACCGCGACCTGCTCTGCCTGCTGTTCCTCCTCACCAAGACCATGAAGTCGAAGGGCCTGATCGCCCTGGAGGCGCACATCGAGAAGCCGGAAGAATCCTCGATCTTCAAGCGCTACCCGAAGATCATGAACGACCACTTCGCCCTGGCCTTCATCTGCGACACGTTGCGCATGATGACGATGAGCCTGGAAGACCCCATGCAGGTTGAAGCGGCGATGGAAAAGCAGCTGGAAAAGCACCATCACGAAGAACTGGTGCCGGCCGACGCCCTGCAGACCATGGCCGACGGACTTCCGGCCCTCGGCATCGTGGCGGCGGTGCTGGGCGTCATCAAGACCATGGGCTCGATCGACGAGCCGCCAGCCATCCTGGGCGGCATGATCGGCTCGGCGCTGGTCGGCACCTTCATGGGCGTGTTCCTGGCCTATGGCGTGGTCGGGCCGTTGAGCGTGCGCCTGCGGTCGATCGTCGACGAAGAGGCGCAGTTCTACCACGTCATCCGCGACATCCTCGTCGCCCACCTGCACGGCAATGCCGCGCAGGTCTCGGTGGAAATCGGTCGCGGCAGCGTGCCCAGCGAAGCCCAGCCGACCTTTCAGGAACTGGAAAAGGCCCTGCAGGCGATTCCGCCGGATAATGGCTGATCGCTAGGCCTTTGC
>JBJKRM010000397.1:0-3766 GCA_046704685.1 Rhizomicrobium sp. | reverse complement strand
ACACGCCCAGGAAGGCGTATTCGCTCTTCGATAGACGCAGGGGCTTTGAAGCAGATGATGACATAGGCCTGCCGCGGCGAAGCAACACGCAACCTTTTACCGCAAAATGCGCGGTGGCGAGAGAATTTGGCGGTGCAGCCGGGCCGGGGGTGTCAGGCGGCGGCTGCCGGGGCCGGCGGGCGCAGCCTTGGCCGTCAATCGTGCTCGACAGCCAGGTTCGAAAGGAACTGCTCGGTGCAGGAGCGCCAGTTGCGTTGCACGGCGAAGGCGCGGGCGTCGTCGCGCGACAGCAACAGGGCCGCCTTGCACGCCTTGGTGAGGTCCTCATCGAGAACCCCGACCGGCGCGCTACCGATGACATCCGAGGGTCCCTGTACGGGGTAGGCGGCCACCGGCGTGCCGCAGGCCAGCGCCTCCAGCATCACCAGGCCGAAGGTGTCCGTGCGCGAGGGGAACACGAAGACGTCGCTGCCGGCATAGGCCTCTACCAGCGACTGGCCGCAGCGCGGCCCGAGGAACTTCACGTCCGGATAAGCGCGGGACAGGGAGGCACGTGCCGGTCCGTCCCCCACCACGACCTTGGTGCCCGGCAGGTCGAGCTTGAGAAAGGCCTCGATGTTCTTTTCGACGGCAATGCGCCCGACGTAAAGCCAGATGGGTCTGGCAAAGGGCAGTTCGCAGCCTGGGATCGGACGGAACAGGTCGGTGTCGACCCCGCGCGACCAGATGCGAAGATTTTTGAAGCCATGCTCCTGCAGTTCGCGCTTGAGGGCCGGAGTCGCCACCATCATCGCCGAGGCCGGTCCGTGAAACCAGCGCAGGAAGCGGTACACCGCCTCTTCGCGGATGAAGGGGAAGCGCGCCGTGACGTATTCGGGAAACCGCGTGTGGAACGAGGTGGTGAAGGGGATCTTGTAACGCATGCAGATGGAGCGCGCCCCCATGCCCAGTGTCCCTTCCGTGGCGATGTGGATGGCATCGGGCGCGAATTCGCGGATCTCGTTCTCCAGCGTGCGCTTTGCGAAAAGGGCTAGGCGGATTTCGGAATAGGTCGGCAGCGGGATCGTGAATCGGCCCTGTGGCGTGACATAACGCACGTCGTGGCCGAACAGCGCCAGTTCGCGGCCAAGCACCTCGAGAGTGCGTACCACGCCGTTGACCTGCGGTGCCCAGGCATCGGTGACGATGAGGACCTTCAGGCTCTGGTGTTCTTCGGGCACGAAGCTCCAGCCGGCCTGGCCAACGCCAACCGGCATGGTCCGCCGCAGCCTTCGTCTACGCGGGTATAAGCGCAGCCTCACCTTCGGTGTCCGCGACTGCGCCGGCAGCATCGCCCTCAAAGCTTGCCCAGCGCAGAATCTCCAGATGTCCCCGCCCATCTTCGACAACGGCTGTGCAGCTTTCAACCCAGTCTCCGGTATTGAGGTAGAGGATCTGGCCGATTCGACGGATTTCGGCGTGATGGATGTGACCACAGAGCACGCCATCCACATTTCTCGGCATCGCCGCATGCGCGACGACCTCTTCGTAGCGGGAAACGTATTCGACGGCGTTTTTGACGGCGCGCTTGAGGTAGGCGGAGAGCGACCAGTACGGCCGCCCCAGCCACTCGCGCAAAGCGTGCAGGCGATCATTCAGGGCGAGCGCCAGGCAATAGGCCCGGTCGCCGATATGAGCGAGCCATTTGGCATAACCGATGACGGAGTCGAACTGGTCGCCGTGCAGGATGAGAAGGCGCCGTCCGTCGGCGGTTTCGTGGACCGCCTCGCGCATGATCTCGACGCCGGCGAGCACACGGCCGCAATAGCGGCGCAGAAACTCGTCATGGTTGCCCGGGATGTAGATCACCCGGGTTCCTTGATCGACCTTGTGCAGGATTTCGCGCACCACCCTGGTATGGGCGGAGGTCCAATACCAATGTCGCTTCAGCTGCCAGCCGTCGACGATGTCGCCGACCAGATACAGGGTGTCGCAGGTATTGGTGGCCAGGAAGTCGGCCAAAAGGTCCGCCTTGCAGCCATGGGTCCCCAGGTGCACGTCAGAGATGAAGATGGTGCGGTGCTGCCGACCGGTGCCGCTGGATCGCCTGAGGCGGGTCTGGCGGGGCGGAGGCAGGCGAAGAAAAGAGAACACGCTCCAATCACGCACGGCCGTCTCCTTACGAATCGATCGTGTACCAATGCCTAGCCCCGCAAGACGAATCTTTTCTGGCACGGGCAAGACAGCTTTGTGACTCGGTTAGCGGATACCACCAATTGGTAAAAGAACGGAATCGCTTATTTCGCAGTGCACAACGGTTTAGCGCTTGTTGCCCATTTACCGGGCAAATATGAAATTACCATGACAATGCAATAGGTTTAGCTTCCGAAAAATAATCATACAAAAGACCGAAACAGGCTTGCAGACGAAGCCTTAGGCTGCCATATTGTTGCAGCGCGGTAGTTCCTACCGCGGCCCTTCCTGGGCGTTTCCTCCCTGAACTTGGCCGCTCCTCCGGGAGCGGCCTTTTTTCTTTCCGCCGCGTGCCCGCCAGTGCAGCCAAGCAACAGCGGGATGGGGGAGGTCGCGCGCAGCGAGATGGGCCGGAGCTAGACCGTCCTCGGTGTGCGAGTCAATGCGCCGTGGAATGCTATTCCGCCGCCAGGGACCGGCGCGGGCGCAGCACCGAATAATCGAAACCCACCAGCCGGCGCAGTGCGGCGGTGATGCGTTCGCGCACATCGGCAAAACGCGTGGTCTTCGCCACGTCTTCCTCGTCGAGATAAAGCCCGCGATTGAGCTCGATCTGCAGGGAGTGGATGCCGTATTCGCGCCGGGCATAAAGATGGGTGGTGTGGCCGCCGGCATAAGGTGCATTGCGGGCAGTCGGGAAGCCGCTGGCTTCAAAGGCCTTCTCGATGTGGCGTATCAGCGAAGCATTGATGGAGGCGCCGTAGCAGTCGCCAAGCACGACAGCGGGCGTCATCGGAATGGATGGCATGGAGTGGCAGTCGACGACTACGGCACAGCCAAAGGTGAGATAGGTTTCCTCGATCAGCGTGGCGAGCGCGGCATGGTAGGGCCGATACAGTCTGGCCAGCCGCTCCTCGGCTTCCGCCGGATCGAGCTTGCTGCGGTAGATTTCGGCGCCTTCGCGCACCACCCGTGGGATCACCCCCAGTCCGGCATGGACGCGCGGGCTCGGCGTATCCACCTCCACACGGAGGGCCGCGTCGAACATCTGGTCGTCGAGTTCCGTGGCCGCGCGATTGACGTCTACATAAGCGCGCGGGAACTGCGCCGCGATCAGCGGGCAGCCGAAGCTCGCGGCGGCCTCGAACAGCTCGTCAACATAGGCATCTTCCGAACGGCGCAGGAAAAGCGGGGTCAGGCGGCTTGAGCCGACGAAGCTCGAAGGGTATTGGCGGCCGGAATGTGGGGAGGCGAATACAAATGGCGCGGCCTGCCGTTGCGGGCGCTGGATGCGGAACGGATGGGCATACAATCCGGCCAGAATCTGGTCGGTTTCGTCATCAGCGTCCCACAGGTTCGATCCGGATGCTTTCACGGTTGCAAGTGGACCACCATACTGCGGTGGCATCAAGCGCTGCGCACTATCGCCCCACCCTCAATTTGTGGTGTAGGCAGGGCTGGTGAACCCAGGCATTTGCCGGTTGTGCGCCGAAAGCGGCGATGCCGTCGCTGCGCGACGTTAACCGGCATTTACGGATTGGGGATTATACGGTTTATTACCGTCGGGCGGAGCGGCGTATGGCGCATATTCTGT
>JBJKRM010000396.1:0-7550 GCA_046704685.1 Rhizomicrobium sp. | reverse complement strand
CGGGGAAGACAATATTGTTTTCTAATTGCAGCGGACTTCTGTTCACGCCCCGAAATCGAAACCGAGCTGATCGGACGACTCCTCGTCCTCGCCGGGGAAGTGCGAGACCGTGACGCCGACCAGCCGCACGCCATTCTCCAAGGGATAGACCGATCGCGTCAGCGCCAGCGCCGCCGCGTGCAGCTCGTCGCAGGATGCCACCAGATGCGGCAGGGTGCGGGCCCGGGTGATCTGGCGGAAATCGGCATATTTGATCTTCACCGTCACGGTGTGGCCGAAGGTGCGCGTCTTCTCGCACCAGGCCCACACCTCGTCGGCCTGTTCCAGGATGTGGGTCTCCACCGCCGCCGGATCGGTGAGGTCTTCCCAGAAGGTGGTTTCCGATCCCGAGGACTTGCGCGGCCGGTCCGGCACCACCGGGCGGTCGTCCTCGCCATTGGCGATGGCGTGATACCACGGACCGGACTTGCCGAAATGCTTCACCAGGAATTCGACCGGCTGCTTTTTCAGGTCGGCGCCGGTGTGGATGCCGAGCTTGTTCATTTTCTCCGCTGTCTTCGGTCCCACGCCGTGGAACTTGGCGACCGCCAGCTGTTCGACGAAGCCCGCTCCCATCGCCGGCGGTACCACGAACTGGCCGTTCGGCTTCTTGTAGTCGGAAGCCAGCTTGGCAAGAAACTTGTTGTAGGAAACGCCGGCCGAGGCCGTCAGCCCGGTCCATTCGAAGATGCGCCGGCGGATCTCAGTGGCTGTGGCGGAGGCGGTGGGCAGGCCGCGCAGGTTCTGCGTCACGTCGAGATAGGCCTCGTCCAGCGACAGCGGCTCCACCAGTGGCGTGTATTCCAGGAAGATGCTACGGATCTGGCGCGACACGGCGCGGTAGACCTCGAAGCGCGGCGCCACGAAGATCAGTTCCGGGCATTTGCGCGCCGCCGTGGTGGAGGGCATCGCCGAGCGCACGCCGAAGACCCGCGCCTCATAGCTGGCCGCCGCCACCACGCCGCGGCTGCGGGGGCTGCCCACCGCCACCGGCTTGCCCTTCAATTCGGGGCGGTCGCGCTGCTCCACAGACGCATAGAAGGCGTCCATGTCGATATGGATGATCTTGCGGATATCGGGCATGGCTTGCCGCAGCGTTCCGGGCCGCTCCATAGCGCAAACCGCCGCGGAATCCCACGCCGCCGGCGGTCGCCGGGGCGTGGCGTGATGACCGTATCGTTGCCGGCCGGCCGGCACCTGTCGATTTTCTCATGAAACATACCGCTGCGTCACGGCTGCCATAGTGCGGCATCGGTGCTAGGCGAAGGCGACTGCACACATCGGAGTGACGCTCTTGTCCCGCTCGGGCCGAGGATCGGCGACGAATCCGTTCCCCTGGAAGATCTATGCGGCGGAGCTCATCGGCACGGCGCTTCTCGTCTTCGTCGGGTTGTCGATCGTCATCGTCGATTTCGGCGCCGGAAGTCCGGTGGCGGCGATCTTGCCGGATGCCGGTGCGCGCCGCGCCATCACCGGATTTCTTTTCGGCACCACCGGCGCGCTGATCGCGCTCTCGCCATTCGGCAAGGAGAGCGGGGCGCACATCAATCCGGTCGTCACCATCGGCTTCTGGCTGATGGGCAATTTCAAGGCGCAGCATGTGGCGGGCTACATCGTCAGCCAGCTTGTCGGCGCGCTGATCGGTGCCGCCGCTCTGCTGGTCTGGGGGGCCATGGGGCGCAGCGTCGCCTTCGGCGCCACGGTTCCGGGCTTCGGCGACGCTGCGGCACTAGCCGGCGAGATCGCCACCACCTTCCTCATGGTGTTCCTGCTGTTCTGGATCCTGCGCCAGGACCGGCTCAAGAACTACGCTCCCGCCTTGTTCCCGCCGCTGTACGGTTTGATGGTGTGGCTTGAAGCGCCGCTGTCGGGAACCAGCACCAATCCGGCGCGCAGTCTGGGTCCTGGCGTGGTCGCTTGGCTGTGGCACGGCTGGTGGATCTACTGGATCGGACCGCTGATCGGCGCGTTGCTGGCCGTCGCTGCGCATCACCTGGCGTCGCGGCATTGGCCTTGGATAGAAGTGGCCAAGGTGCACCATTTGCGGCACGATCCCTATCGCGTGTTCTGCAAAGAGGGTTCCCAGTCATGAAGGCTCCATCGGCCCCGCATCCCTGGCCGACCTGGGCTCCGGCGCGCAAGGACATGATCGGCGCCAGCCTCGGCTCCTCGCGCCTCTGGTTCACCGTGGCCGAAGGCATCGTCACCGAGGTCTATTATCCCCGCGTCGACATTCCCCAGATCAAGGACCTCGGCTTCATCATCGCCGACGGCAACGGCTTCTGGATCGAGTTGCGCACCCTGCGCGGCTACGCGGTGAAGACGCCGTCGCCCGGCGTTCCCGCCGTCGAGATCATTCATCGCCATGAGCGCTTCACCTTCACCCAGCGCATCTGTCCGTCGCAGGTGCGCGACGCGCTGCTCATCCAGTTCAAGCTGGAAGGCGATCCGTCGCTGCGCCCCTATGCGCTGCTGGCGGCGCGGCTGGGCGGCAATGCCGAGGACGATTGCGCCTGGGCCGAACGGCACAACGGTCACAAGATCCTGTGGGCGGAGCAGGGGCCCTTCGGCTTGGCGCTGTCGGTCATCACGCCGGATGGCGAGGTGGGTTGGCAGCGCTGTTCGGTGGGGTGCAGCGAAGCCAGCGACGGTTGGCAGGACTTCCATCGCAATGGCCGCATGACCTGGGAATACGACAGCGCCGGGCCCGGGCCGGTGGCGCTCACCGGCGAGTTGCCGCAAACCGGCACACTGGCGCTCGGCTTTGGCGAGAGCAAGCAATCGGCGGCGACGCTCGCGCTCTCCAGTCTGGTGGAGGATTTCGCCCATCAATGGGATCAGCAATGCGAAGCCTGGAGCAGCTGGCTCGGCAAGGGCAGCCGCCCCAAGATCCGCGATGACATCGATCGCGTGCTGGAACTGTCGGCGACGGTGTTGAAGGTGCATCAGGACCGCACCTATCGCGGCGCTGTGGTCGCCAGCCTGTCGGCGCCTTGGGGCCAGGCCAGCCAGAGCCGCGGCGGCTATCATCTGGTGTGGGCGAGGGACTTGGTGGAGACCGCCGGTGCCCTCATCGCCATGAACGAGCTCAGCGATGCGCGCGATGTGCTGCGCTATCTGATCGCCACCCAGCAGGACAACGGCCATTGGTTCCAGAACCAGTGGCTGGGCGGCACGCCGTTCTGGCAGGGCATCCAGCTCGACGAATCCGCCTTCCCCATTCTGCTCGCCGCGCTGCTGAAGGATCGCGATGCCCTGGATGCGGTACCCATCGCCGATATGGTGAAGCGCGCTGCCGGTTTCATTGTCCGCGAAGGACCGGCCACCGGCCAGGACCGCTGGGAAGAGGACGCCGGTGTCAACACCTTCACGCTCTCAGTGGCGATCGCCGCGCTGGTGGAGGCGGCGGTCTTCCTCGACGAACCGGCGAAGGGTTTCGTGCTCAAGCTCGCCGACTACTGGAATGCCCGTCTGGAAGACTGGACCTTCGTCACCGACACGCCGCTGTCGCGCGCCCATGGCGTCGGCGGCTACTACGTGCGCACGGTGCCGCTCGATTGCCTGACGCGCAACAACGCCCGCTCCGAGATCGTCGAGATCAAGAATCTGGCGCACGATCCCGATCTGCCGGCCAACGCCCAGATCGCCACCGACTTCCTGCAGCTGGTGCGCTACGGCCTGCGGTCGGCGAACGATCTCTGCATCACCGACACCGTCAAGCTGGTCGATGCGCTGCTCAAATGCGAGACGCCCAACGGTCCGGCCTGGCACCGCTACAACGACGATGGCTATGGCGAGCACAATGACGGCAGCCCGTTCGACGGCACCGGCCACGGCCGCGGCTGGCCGCTGCTGGTCGGCGAGCGTGGCCATTACGCGCTCAGCGCCGGCGAAGATCCCATGCCCTATCTCGATGCCATGCTGAAGATGGCAAGTCCGTTGGGTCTCATTCCTGAACAGGTGTGGGACACAGCCGCGATCCCGGACCGCGATCTCTTCCCCGGCAAGCCCAGCGGGTCGGCCATGCCGCTGGTGTGGGCGCATGGCGAGTTCATCAAGCTGTGCTACAGCCGCGCCTTGGGTAGCCCCGTCGATCGCCCGTCCGCCACCTGGGCGCGCTATCGCGGCCGCCGCCCCAAGCTTGATTACGACATCTGGTCGGCGACCGTCCGTCTGCGCCAGATCCCGTCCGGCAACACGCTGATGCTGATGCTGCGCGAACCGGCGCTGGTGCACTGGGGCATCGACGGCTGGCAGAACGTCGCCGATGTCGAGACGCAGGACACCGGCCTCGGCGTGCATGTTGCCGAACTCCAGACCAAGACCCTGAAACCCGGCCAGACGATTCAATTCACGTTCTACTGGAAGGATCGCCAGGCTTGGGAGGGGGAAAACTACAACGTGATGGTCACAGAAAGGACGACACCATGATCCCCATCGATCTCAAGGGCCGCACCGCCCTCATCACCGGCGGCGAATCCGGTCTCGGCGCCGCCACCGCAAAGTCTCTGGCGGAGGCCGGTGCCGATGTCGCCATCACCTATCATGCCGGGCCTCAGGCCGCCGAAGCGGTGATTGCCGCTGCCAAGGCCTATGGCGGCAGGGGCGAGATCGTCCATCTTGCCGACGTCGCCGATCAGTCCCAGGTCGCCGCGCTGTTCCAGTGGATGGACAAGGAGTTCGGCGGCGTCGACATCCTGGTCAACAATGCCGGCATCGACGGCGGCCGGGCGCTGTGCGCCGAAAGCGATCCGGCGTCGTGGCGGCGGGTGATCGATGTCGATCTGGCCGGCGCCTATTATTGCGCCCGCGAGGCGCTGCAGCGCATGGCCAAGAAGGGCCGCGGCGTCATCGTCAATACCACCTCGGTGCACGAGTTCATCCCCTGGGCCGGTTATTCCGCCTACACCGCCGCCAAGGCCGGCCTTTCCATGTTCACCAAGACGCTGGCGCAGGAAGTGGCCGAGAAGGGCGTGCGCGTGGTGTCGATCGCGCCGGGCGCCATCAAGACGCCGATCAATGCCGCGGTGTGGGAAGATCCCAAAGGGCTCACCGATCTCGATGCCAAGATCCCGATGGGACGCATCGGCGAGCCCGATGAGATCGGCCATGTCATCGCCTTCCTGGCCAGCGATCTGGCCGGTTATGTCACCGGCGTCACCGTGGCGGTCGATGGCGGCATGCTGCTCTATCCGGACTTCCGCCACGGGGGATGAGCGTGCGGGGATTTTTTTGGGCGCCGGTCTTCGCCGCATCGCTTGCGGCGCTGCTGACTGGCGCCGCCGAAGCCGGGCCGCCTTTCGTCACTGACGATCCGGTGCCGACGCCGCTGGGGCAGTGGGAGGTCTACGCCTTCTCTGCCGCCACCGCGGTGGACGGCGACACCGCCGGCACGCTGATCGGCACCGAGATCAATTACGGCGCCGCGCCGGGCCTGATGCTTCACAGCGTCATACCGATGGCCTTCGACAAGGCGCGCGGCGAACCGCTGCGCACGGGGCTCGGCGACATCGAACTGGGCGCCAAAGTCCGCTTCATCGATGCGGACGAAAGCGATTGGTGGCCTGAAGTCGGCACCTTCCCGCTGGTGGAAGTGCCGGCCGGCAATGCCGCCCGCGGCCTCGGCGGCGGCAAGTTCCGCGAATACATTCCGGTCTGGCTGCAGAAGGATTTCGGCCGCTGGACCACCTATGGCGGCGGCGGCTACTGGATCAATCCCGGCCCCGGCAACCGGAACTACTGGTTTGCCGGCTGGCTGTTGCAGCGCCAGGTCACCGATCAATTGGCGCTGGGCGGCGAGGTCTTCCACCAGACCGCCGACACCATCGGCGGCCGCGCCACCACCGGCTTCAACGCCGGCGGCCAGTACGATTTCAACGACCATTACCACCTGTTGTTCTCGGTCGGCCGCGGCCTCGCGCACGCCACAGACAACAACCAAGTCTCCTATTACTTCGGCCTGCAATGGACGGGGTGAGGGGGGCGACTTGCAATTATGCCTGAAACGGCATATATAGCGGTTCGAGACGCACGGAGACCGCGCTGATCGATCCGCATCCCAAACCGGTGCGTTGGGTTGGTAGCAGCAGGGACGATCTGAAGGAATTCCCGAAGGACGTGCAACGCCGTGTCGGTGGTGCGCTTTGGGATGCTCAGATCGGCCGCAAGGCGCCATTCGCCAAACCGCTCAAAGGATTCGGCGGCGCGAGCGTATTGGAGATTGCGGATGATTTTGACGGCGACACCTATCGGGCCGTCTATACCGTGCGCTTCGCGGAGGTTGTCTACGTGCTCCATGCCTTTCAGAAGAAATCAAAGCATGGAATCGCAACGCCGAAATCGGAATTGAAGATTATTGAGCAGCGGCTGAAACGAGCGAAGGAAGACTACGAAGAATGGCGAAAGGTCGCGAAACCGAGATCACCGTAACGCCCGGCAGCGGCAACGTCTTTGCCGACCTGGGTTTTGCGCAGCCCGAGGAAGAGCTGGCGAAGGCCAAGCTCGCCAGTCGCATCCGGCAGATCATCGAAGCGCGCCGCCTGACCCAGACCGCGGCCGCCAAGCAGATGGGCATCGACCAGCCGAAGGTCTCGGCCTTGCTCAACGGACGGCTGGCGAACTTCTCAAGCGACCGGCTCATGCGCTTGCTGACCGCGCTGGGCCAGGATGTCGACATCATCCTGCGCGACAAGCCCCGCCGCCGTGCCAGAGGCCGCGTGCGCGTTCTTGCGAGCGGAAATCAGAACGCCGATCTTGAACTGCGTTGAGTTAACCGAAAAGCTTAACCCATTGGGGTGAACGAGTCGGCCCGCAATCTTTCCAATAAGATCGCCCGGGGCGGCTTCACGGTGGGGTTCATGATCCAATGCCTAGAAGCTACTGGGTGCCACTCCGTGCGCTTGGACGAGGGTTGGTCATTGCCCTGGCGCTAACAGCGCCGGTCTGGGCCGTACCGAATACCGGTCATCAGCGGATACAGTCATCCCATCAAGAGCGGGCTATCGAGCAAAAGAAGGATACCACTCCGAACCAGCCAGCTACCAAACCTTCACTTGGTATGACTGCTGAACTGCCCCTGCATGTTCGTGCCAGTTGCGAGCATGGCTGCGGCTATTCCGAAGATGATGAGAGCTGGCGGACGAAACTTTTTACAGATCCGGTTGCCACGTTCACCGCCGTACTTGCGCTCTTCGCCCTGCTCCAAGTCTCTTGGATGCAGCGAACAGTACGTGATGCGGCCAAACAACATAAGGCGACCGAGCGCGCCTTCGTATTCATTGATGGCTTTAATTGTGAATTGACTACGGCAGCAGACGCCAAACAGATTTCAATCGAACATTTGCCAGAGCGTTTTCGTGATGTTCCTGAACTTTTCATTACGCGTTTTGCTGCTCAGCCTAGATGGAGAAACGGGGGCAACACCCCTACCAGAAAGCTTACGGTGCAAGTCAATTGGAGAGGGCCAGAGGGGCCAATTCCGCCCGACTATGTCTATTCAAATCCCGCAGAAC
>JBJKRM010000395.1:0-6844 GCA_046704685.1 Rhizomicrobium sp. | reverse complement strand
CGCGGCTTCCGTTGGCTTCTGGCTTCGTAAGGCGCGCGAACAGCCGCGTCAGCCGGGCACTTTGCCGAACAGGTTGAGCCACCAGCGGATGCATTTGTGACCGCCATCGACCGGCTCGACATACATCATCGGGCAGCCGTTCGCGATCACGGCGATGCCGCGCGCCTTGGCGTCTTCGATCGCTTGCGGCGAGGCGCTGGCGGCGCCGAAGGCGCGGTGGAACCAGACATGCTTCACGCCCTTGTCGGCGCACTGACGGACGATGGAGAGCGCCGCGTCGGGCGCGGTGGCGATCATCACGCCGTCGATCGCTCCGGGGATCGAAGCCACATCGGCATAGCTGCGGACGCCTTCCACTTCGCTGGCCTTGGGATTGACCGGGACGACGTCGTAGCCGGCATCCCGCAGCTTTTTGAAGATGGCATTGGCGACGCCCTTGGCCGTGCGCGAAACGCCGGCGACGGCGATGCGTTTTCCCTGCAGAAAGGCGGCGACACCGTCCGGTAGCTTTGTCATGGCAGGCCCTCTCAAGCGGAAACCTGCCGGGTGATGATGGCGTAAAACAGGCGCTGGCATAGCCGGGCGGGGCTGTCCTTTGGGCTGTATGCAATTGCGACCGCATCTCAGTGCGGCACGCTCGTAGAAGACCTGCAAATCGTCTGTCACCCACCTCGCAGGGATAAGAAGGCCTCTTGGTTGGTTCAATATGTCGCAGAATACTGTTCTTGTTTTTTTCTGCTTTTGTTTCTATTTTGCCCCAGGAAGATGGAATTCCGTGCGAGACGCCGGAAGGCCGAATGGGAGTGAAGGAGAAGACTGGCAAATCAGCGGCGAGGGGCTTTTCGCGAAGGCTCGGATCCGCAATGAACGTGGGACCATACAGGGCCTTGGATGCGGTATCTCACGAGCATCTCAAGGGCACCCCTTCAAGGACGCTGCCCGGCGAAGCCGGGTTGCGGGGCCGCCCCGAGGGGCGGTCGCGTGAAGCGCGAAGCGCATGGTGCTAGACCGGACCGAGGAAAGGCGAATGTCCTTTTGTGAAAAGAAGACGGGGACGGCGCGGGAATGCGCCGCCCCCGTTTTCGGTTTTGCAGCGTTCAGCGCTTGTCGATCGTCACGTAATTGCGCGCCTGGGAGCCCGTATAGAGCTGGCGGGGGCGGCCGATCTTCTGGTGGGGATCTTCGAGCATTTCTTTCCACTGGCCGATCCAGCCCACGGTGCGGGCCAGGGCGAACAGCGCCGTGAACATCGAAACCGGGAAGCCCAGTGCCCGCAGCGTGATGCCGGAATAGAAGTCGATGTTCGGGTACAGCTTCTTCTCGATGAAGTAGTCGTCCTGCAGCGCAATGCGCTCCAGCTCCAGCGCCACCTTCAGAAGCGGCTCGTCGTGCAGGCCCAGTTCGTCGAGCACGGCATGGCACTGCACCTGCATGGCCTTGGCGCGCGGGTCGTAGTTCTTGTAGACGCGGTGGCCGAAGCCCATCAGGCGGAACGGATCGTTCTTGTCCGTGGCGCGGCGGATGTATTCCGGGATGCGGTCGACCGTGCCGATCTCCTCCAGCATCTTCAGCGCCGCCTCGTTGGCGCCGCCATGCGCCGGCCCCCACAGACAGGCAATACCCGCTGCGATGCAGGCGAATGGGTTGGCGCCCGAAGACCCGGCCAAGCGCACCGTGGAGGTGGAGGCGTTCTGCTCGTGATCGGCGTGCAGGATGAAGATGGTGTCCAGCGCCTTGGCCAGCACCGGATTGACCTCATACTCTTCCGCCGGCACCGAGAAGCACATCCGGAGGAAGTTCTCGGTATAGCCGAGCCGGTTCAGCGGATAGACGAACGGATGGCCGGTCGAATAGCGGAAGGCCATTGCCGCGATGGTCGGGATCTTGGCGACCAGGCGGATGCAGGCGAGTTCGCGCTGCTGCGGATCGTTGATGTCGGTGGAGTCGTGATAGAAGGCCGACAGGGCGCCCACCACGCCGCACATCACCGCCATCGGGTGCGCATCGCGCCGGAAGCCTCTCCAGAACGAACTCAATTGCTCATGCACCATCGTGTGGCGGGTGATGGTGTGGGCGAAATTCGCCATTTGATCCTTGGACGGCAATTCCCCGTACAGGAGCAGGTAGCAGACTTCCAGGAAGCTGGAGTGGGCGGCCAGTTGGTCGATCGAATAGCCGCGATACAGCAGGATGCCTTTGCCGCCGTCGATGAACGTGATGTCGCTTTCGCAGCTGGCCGTCGAGTTGAAGCCGGGATCATAGGTGAAGACACCCGCATCTCCGTACAGGCGTCGGATGTCGATCACCTCTGGCCCCTGGGTGCCCGCGAACACTGGCAGTTCGTAGGACTTGTCCTGATAGGTGAGGGTCGCCTTCCCGGCGGGTACGGCCTTACTGTCTCTCATCATTCTCTCCTGACGGAACGATCTGTCATAATTTCTTACACTGCAGCAATATAACGACACTTATGTCAATTGCGGCACAGAGTGTCCAATTGCCGAATTAGGCCATGTGACCGTTGATCCTCAAAACGGATTCTTCGCGCCCCAAAATCTCCAGCATGCCGAAGATGGGTGGTGAGGTTGTCCGCCCGGTCAGGGCCGCTCTGAGCGGCTGGGCCACCTGTCCCAGCTTCAAGCCTTTGGCTTGGGCAAAGGCCCGGGCATTTTCTTCGAGCACGGCACCCGTCCAGGGCGCATCCCCGACGGCGGCGAGGAAGGCGCCCAGATTGCGCCGGGCTTCCTCGGTCAGGATTTTGGCCGCGGCCTCATCCAGCTGCCGCACGCCGTCCGTGAACAGGAACTCCGCGGACCCGGCCAATTCGACCAGGGTCTTGGCGCGCTCCTTGAGCGTCGGCATGGCGGCCATCAGGCGCGCACGGGCTGTGTCGCTGAGCTGCCGCGGCGGGGTTTCACGGGCCAGCATGGCGCGGATCTCGTCTGCCAGCGCCCCGTCGTCCATTTCCCGCATATAATGCGCGTTCAAATTGTCGAGTTTCTTGAAATCGAGACGGGCCGGGCTCTTGCCGATGCTCTCCAGATTGAACCATTCGATGGCCTGCGGCGTCGGGATGATCTCGTCGTTGCCGTGGCTCCAGCCCAGGCGCAACAGATAATTGCGCATCGTTTCGGGCAGGTAGCCCATGTCGCGATAGGCTTCCACCGCCAGCGCGCCATGGCGCTTGGACAGCTTGGCGCCGTCCGGCCCGTGGATCAGCGGCACATGGCCATAGACAACCTCAGGCCAGCCCAGGGCCCGGATCAGCTGCATCTGCCGTGCGGCGTTGTTGAGGTGATCATCGCCGCGGATGATGTGGGTGATGCCCATGTCGTAGTCGTCGACCACCACCGCCAGCATGTAGGTTGGGGTGCCGTCGCTGCGCAGCAGGATCATGTCGTCGAGCTGCTCGTTGGCGAACTTCACGTCCCCCTGGACCAGGTCGCGGATGATGGTTTCGCCGGTCTGCGGCGCCTTCAGGCGGATGACGAACGGCGCCCCGGCGGGAGCCTCGGAAGGGTCGCGGTCACGCCAGCGCCCGTCATAGCGGGTCGGCTTGCCGGCGGCACGCTGGGTCGCGCGCATCTCCTCCAGCTCCTGGGGCGTGGCATAGCAGCGGTAGGCCTTGCCCTCGGCCAGCAGCTTTTCCACCACCTCCCGGTGGCGGGCGGCGCGCGAGAATTGATGGACGATGTCGCCGTCCCAGTTCAGGCCCAGCCATTTGAGGCCGTTGATGATGGCGGCCACGGCTTCGGGCGTGGACCGTTCGCGGTCGGTGTCTTCGATGCGCAGCAGGAAGGTGCCGCCGGTGTGGCGGGCATAGAGCCAGTTGAACAGCGCGGTTCGGCCTCCCCCGATATGCAACATCCCGGTGGGGGAAGGCGCAAAGCGCAAGACGGGTTTCTGGTTCTCTGTCATGATGTTCACAGGGCTGGTGTTCCGATCCCGAAATTCGCCCAATCTCGGTATCGGCTGTTGGCGGATTTCGAAATCGAAAGGACACCAGCAGCGTATTGAATCTGGTATCGCGGTTCCCAAGCTCCCCGAGCGGCTGATATCGGCGGTGGGGCGAGCTTCGAGACTGCGACACTCACGTTGTTTCGGCTTTAAGTGAAAGCGGGGGCAATGGCAAACGGGCAGGCGGAGGCCTCACCGGTCTGGCGCCGCGACGGCGGCGTGGTATGGCTTTGGAGCGCGGCGACGGGGCTTTTCGCCGAGTTGCGCCGACAGATCGTGGCCGATCGGATCCGTTGGCCGCTGTGGCTGCCGGTCGCTCTGGCGGGCGGCGTCGGCCTCTATTTCGCGTTGCCGGTTGAGCCGGAAATGCCGTGGATAGCGGCCGCAGCGGGGCTGGCGATGGCGGCGACGGCCGGTGCGCTGGCAGCGGAAGGGCTGGCTTGGCGGTTTGGCTTGGCCGTCCTGGCCTGCGTGGCGTTGGGCTTCGGGATTGGCAAGGCCCGCACCGAACTGGTGCGTGCACCGGTGCTGGCCCATCAGATTGGACCGGTCCGTTTCACCGCCCGGGTGGTCGAGGGCGAACCCCGCGGGCGTGGCAGCCGGTTGGTGTTGCAGCCGGCCGCGAGCAGCCGGCTGGCGGATATGCTGCCGGCCCGTGTGCGCGTGACCGTCCGCGCCGGGAGCGCGGTGCCCCGGCCCGGCAGCTGGGTCGATGTCCTGGCTGTTCTCAGGCCGCCACCGGCCCCTTCGATGCCCGGCGACTACGACTTTGGCCGTTGGGCCTACTATCACCGGATCGGGGCGGTGGGATATCTGTATGGTCGCCCACGTCTGGTGCAGCCCGTCAGGGGCGATGACTGGCGTGAAGGGCTGTCCAGCCGGCTTGAGCGCCTCCGCGGCGAGATGACGGCGCGGATCCGCCGGACCATCTCCGGCAGTGAGGGGGTGATCGCGGCCGCCTTGATCACCGGCGAGCGCGCCGACATCGATCCCGGCGACCAGGCCGCGTTCCGCGACTCCGGGCTGATGCATGTGCTGTCGATTTCGGGGCTGCATCTGGCGCTGGCTGGCGGCCTGTTCTTTTGGATCATCCGGGCGCTGTTCGCGCTCTTCCCGGCCATCGTGCTGCGATATCCGGTGAAGAAATGGGCCGCTATCGGCGCTTTGGCAGGGTCGACATTCTATCTGCTCATCAGCGGCTGCGAGGCGCCGGCGGTGCGCTCGTGGATCATGCTGTCGATGATGTTCGTTGCGGTGTTGTTCGATCGGCCGGCGCTTTCCATGCGGTCCGTGGCGGTGGCCGCCATATTGATCATCCTAGCGGCGCCCGAAAGTGTGCTGGAACCGGGGTGCCAGATGTCCTTTGCTGCGGTGATTGGGCTGATCGCCCTGGCGGAGTGGCAGGCGCGGCGGCGACCGGACGAGGGCGGCAGCAGCCTGTGGCGGCGCGCGCGGCGGTATGTGCTCGGCATCGCGGTGACCAGCATCGTGGCCGGGCTGGCGACGGCGCCGATCGCCATCTTCCATTTCGACCGCGCCTCGCCGTTCGGCATCATCGCCAATCTTGCCGCCTTGCCCGTGGTCGGCACGATCATCATGCCGGCGGCGGTTGCCGCCATGGTGCTGATGCCGTTCGGCCTCGACCATTGGCCGCTGGTCGCCATGGGCAAGGGCGTCGGGGCGATGCTCGACATCGCCCATTGGGTTGCCGACCTGCCGGGGGCCGGGACGGTGGTGCCGGTCTGGCCCGGCTGGTGCGTCGCCGCCGTGATGGGCGGAGGCTTGTGGATCGCCCTGTGGCGACAGAATTGGCGGTGGCTGGGCTTTGTGCCGATCCTGGTCGGCATTGGCTTTTCGCTCTCCACCACGCCGCCCGACGTGCTGGTCGCTCGCGATATCCGGACCGTCGCGGTGCGCATGGACGATGGCCGCTATGCCCTGGTGCGGCGCGTGACCGACGATTTCGCGGCCGAGAATTGGTTGCGGCGGGCTGGTGATGCGCGCACGCCGGACGAAGCGGTCGGTGGAGCCGCTGTCCGTTGTGACGCCTATGGCTGTCTGGCGCGGACCAGGCGCGGGCTGATTGCCGTGGACGAGCGTGTCGACGCCCTGGCGGAGGATTGCACGCATGCGGACGTCGTCGTCAGCATGGCCGCGGCACGCCGGCTGTGCCACGGACCGCGGCTGGTCATCGACCGTATCGATGTGGCGCGCCGCGGTGCCCATGCCGTCTGGTTCGGCCGCGGATTACGCGTCGAAACCGTGGAAGCGGAGAGGGGCGTCAGACCGTGGAGTGCGCAAATCCGCCGAAGAAACTCCTGGCCAAGGCGCGGTCGTCGTTCAGTGCCTTGAAGGGGCTGCGATCATTTAGGTTTCTCAGTAGCGCCGGATCAGGCCCACCAGCTTGCCTTGCACTTTGATGCGGTCCGAGCCGTAAAGCCTGGTTTCGTAAGCCGGATTGGCCGCTTCCAACGCGATGGAGTCGCCACGCCGGCGCAGGCGCTTCAACGTCGCCTCGTTGTTGTCGATCAAAGCCACGACAATCTCGCCGGTATTGGCGGTGTCCGATTCCTGGATGATCACCGTATCGCCGTCGAGGATGCCTGCGTTGATCATCGAGTCGCCGGTGACCTCGAGCGCGTAATGGTCGCCGCGTCCCACCATGCCGCTCGGCACCGGCACATCGGCAAGTTTGTTTTGCAGCGCTTCGATCGGCGTGCCGGCCGCAATCCGGCCAACCAGCGGAACATTGATGGCCCCTTCTCCTTCGCCCATGGGGCGGCGGGGACTGCCGGCGCCGCGGGCGTCTGTCGCCACGGTGCGGCTATGGCGGCCAGGGCTCATGCGCTGGGCTTGGCTGCGCGATGTCGCGGGACGGAGCGTCTCGGCC
>JBJKRM010000394.1:0-4184 GCA_046704685.1 Rhizomicrobium sp. | reverse complement strand
TTGCTTCAAATGCCTTGAAGTCCTTGGTGTCACCGGAGACAGCAGTTTTCGCTCCTTGCCCCTTGACCTGCTTGGCAGGCGGCGGGGGCGCCTTCGACGTTTTTGGCGCGGGTTTCGGCTGCTGGTCGCTCTGCTGGCCGTTGGCCTGCTGCTTACCTTCGCCGTTCTCACCGGCTGCTGCGTCCGTCGTGGACGAAAACTTCGCCTCTTGGCGTCCAAACCATGCGGCCTGTTGCGCGTCGCTAAGGCCGAAAACTCTGCGAGCTTCCTTAGGGTTGCTCGCCAATTCGTAGACGATTTCCGGCCCGACTTCTGAGTCCAGGACCAGTTCGCCCAACGTTGCCGACATCGGCCAAAAGTCTGGACTTGTCGGCGGCAGGCTTCGAGTCTGGTTCACAACCTCGTCAAAGTCTGCGAATCTCTCGCTCCCCTTTTCGGTGAAGTTGGAGACTCTTTCCCGAAATTCCCGCTGCTGTTCAGCGGCGGCCTCGGTGTCGGCCGCTTCCTGGGTTGCACGCTGCGATTCCAGGGCTTCCTGTTTCGCTTCATGCCGCGCCAAGGCCGCGATGTACTTGGCGTCCAACTCGCCGTATTCAAAATCACGGGGGTCGGGCGCATTGGGGTCCTTTGTAGCCGCGGGCGCCTTCTGCGTCAAGGGTGCACGCTCGCCGCGCTCCAGGGCTGCCAGCCTGCGCTCAAAGGTGTCACGCTCGGCGGTGCGCGCTGCGCGCTCCATGTCACGCTCACGCTCGGCCTGCCGCTGGCGCTTCACCGCCTGCTGCACGCGCTCTTTGGCTGTGAGCTTGTTGGGCTTCTGGCCCGGATTCTGGTCGGGCTTGGGCGGCGGTTCACCATCCTCGGGCTCCTCGCCGTCCTCGTGCTCCTCGACGCCTTCGGCTTCCTCGCCTTCGGCCTCGGCCTCCGGCTGGGCTTGCTGCTGTCTCGATTCCGGCTTTGGCGCGTGCTGGTACTGTGAGCGGTTTACTTCCGCAGCCGCTTCCTCCTCGGGCGCCGCAACGCCGTCGGCCACTTCACCATCACGGGTGGAAAACCCCTTGAACGTCGCCATTTGCTCGTCAACGGTAGGCTGCTTATTCACTGCGTCGCCTCTCGGCATGACTTTCTCCTGTGTTATGCGCTGTGAGCGGTCTTAATCGCTTCCAGCGAGCCCCTGAGTTCTCGGTCTGCCGCTTGGGACGCTGTGGCAACAGACTGGTTCTGATCGCGGATCGGTACGGAATCGGCCTGGGCCTCATAATTCCGAGCGCGAGCGAGGTTCATGGCGACGGTCGCCTGCGATTCCTGTAATTTGGCGCTGACCGCGGCGTCCTGAATCTGGGATTGCTTCTGCTGCTGCTGGGCCGCTGCATTGTGCGCCTGCACCATGTCCGGCGTCATCTCGCTCGGGTCCAAAATGCCCGGCGGAAGCGTCTTGCGCAGCCGCTTGGCGATCTTGTCGGCGCCCGGCCAATCCTGGGCCTCCACAATGAGATCGGCGCTGACGGACAGCGTTTGCGGCATGGCGTTGGCGAGGTTCATCATGTTCTGCGCTGCTTCGATGCGCTTGGTCTGGAATGATGGGCCGGTGGTGACCGTCACCGAATAACGGCCGACGGACAGGTCAACGGCGCGCGGATCGCCGATCTTGTTCACCACCACCATGTCTTGCTTGGCGTCCTCGCCCAGCACCTTGACCACGCGCGGCGCATCGTAGGCCACGTCAATAAGCTCGTTCATCACCCGCCCGGCTTCCTCAATCGCCTTGGCGAGGTTGTCGTGATAGATGACCGTGCCGGTGTCGCTGACGCGCTGGCGCGCGAGGATCGCAGCGCCGCTCACTTCATTGGACGGCATTCCCAGGTTCGCCTCGTGGATGTTCGACACATCCTTGATGTCCTGGTTCGTGAGTTCTGCCTGCCCCAGCAGCGAATCCTCCACCGTGGCGGGCGGCACACGCTCGGGCTTGTTGGCCGTTTCATCATTCCAAATCAGCAACGGATCATCGGTGAGATGCGACTGACGGAACTGTGATTCACGACCAGCCACGGCCGACTTTGCCGCCAGCCACACAGCGCGCGGGGTCTGCATGATCTTTTCGGCGATCACCGAGCGCCAATAGTAGTGTAGGCGCTGTGCGTCCTTGAGAAAGCGAATCAGACCCCAGCGGTGTTTCCACTCGCCCACGTTTACCTCCCAGCCGGGCACGCGGAACACCGGAATGCGGCTGATGGGAAGCTCGTAAGGGCCTTCCAGGATGTCCAAACCGCTGCACACATAGCGCTGGGCAAATTTTCGGTTGACTTCGCGCATGATCGGCGAGCCATCGGGCCGCTGTACAATCCGCTGCAAAGTCTCGTTTTTCACGTCATCGTCATCACCTTCCATCTCGTCGGTGATGTCGCTGGTCTGGCCGTCATCCATGAGAGCAAGGATGCGTTTCCGCGTGCGCATCCGCCAGTATTCGACAATACGCACATCGTCAATGGCAATCCAGCCATTCATGCGGAGTTCGCCGCGCAAGGTCACGTCAATGACCACATCAGCGGCAGTTGCCCACGGGTATTGGGCGTAAAAGTCCTTTTTCGTGATGGTGTCCACCACAAAGCAATGGTCAGCATCGGCGCCGGTCAAATCGGTAAGCGTGCGATCCCACACCACGGCCAAATGGTCGTTGATTTGCCCGACGCGGATTTCCTGCGACCAAACGTCGTTGGGGTCGTAGTCCAGCAGCACCTTGAAATTGCCGATGCCGCACATGACGGACCCTTCCAGGGCCTTGTCATAAGCTACCTCGGCACGCGAAATCTTCTGCACATTGCGCAGGATACCCTCGCGCACGCGCGCTACAGGCACAGTGCCGCCGTTGTCCGGGTGAATCTTGATGTCCGTCTCGTTCAGGCGCCGGGTGCCGACAACCTGGGCCACAAACGCCGGAATGCGGTTGATGGTCAGCACTGGCTTGCGCGCCGCCTCACGGCGCTGGCGCACGATGTCATCCCACTGGTCGCCGACGCCAAAGCGCAAATCCTCCAGCGCCGCCTCACGATTTAGGCGGTCGAACTGGATATCATCGTAGAACAGTTGCCGCATTTCGCTGAGAAAAGCAGCCTCATTCTCATAGCCTTCCGGCAACTCAAATTCGGGCTTTTCCACTGCGGTACTGCGCTGTTCCGCGCGGCTGTCGCCAAGCATTGCCTTAACCCATCCACGATGTTGGTCCGGCAGGGACCTGCGGAACGTACTCCGCCTGTGACTGCCTGTCTAGCTCCCCAAATTGCTGTGGGGTGCGCTCCTCGCTGTAAGTCTCAAAGTACTCGTTGAAGGCGAAGGTGAGCGCAATAGCGTCGGCAAGATCAGGTGAGCGCACGCCGCGCGCCTTCATGTCCGTTTTGGATTCAAGAACGTAGTCATTGTTCAAGCGAGGCTTGAGGCGCGGTGCTGTGATATCGGACTGAATCACAGCCTCATCCGGCAGGCAGGCGCCCTCCTCGGTCATCAGCCATTCGCGCAGCCGATACCACATCTCGGCCCGGCGATTGACCGGCCCCGGCACCTTCGGCTTAGCAATCTTGGCCTGTGATGCCGCGCCGAAATTCACGCCGCGCACGAGATCGGCATAGTAGGGTCCGATGCTCTTGAGATCAGTGACGACATCCGCGCCAATGTTGCCCGCGTCGATGTTCACGCGCGCCGGTTTCAACTCGTCAATGAACGAGCGAATCCAGGTTGACCCCTCAATGTGGTTGATTTTATTGCGATATTTCACCCAAAGCACCTTTCGGCCGCGCCGCGCCGCGATAGAGAAGCGGTCACCGCCGTTGGACGCCGGGTCCACACCGAGGATAAGTGGGCCATTAGCCTGCGACTGGCGCTTGCGCGCCCTCATCACGAAAAGCGGCTTGATGTAGGGCTCATGTCCCGGCGGAGCCGTCCATGCCTCGGTCGGATCGGCCGGATATTCGCGCTTAAACATTTCAGGATCGCGCAATTCGATCAATTTTGCGCGTCTCCAGGCCATTTTCCGCAGCGAAACCTTGTACATGTCGGCATATTCTTGTTCCGACAACTCGCCCTCGTCAGCCTCGTTGAGGAGGGCAAATCCGGGTTCCGGCTCGCGCTCATACTCGCTAGTAAGCCACCACGGCAGGAAGATCGGCAGGAAATCGGACTTGCCTTGTTCTGCA
>JBJKRM010000393.1:0-6016 GCA_046704685.1 Rhizomicrobium sp. | reverse complement strand
GGTGATCTCCTTGGCCACCGCCTGGCACAACCGGCGCACATTGTGCATGGTGAAACCTTCACCGATGATGGCGCGCCAGCCGCCGGTGCCGAAGGCCACTTCGTTTTCCTCCTCCTGACGATGCGGGCGGAACAGGCGCTTCTGCAGGATGAAGGCGGCTTCCTCAAGATCGTGCGGATCATTGATGCCGCGCACCTCGTCCACGTCATAGAGCTGGTAGCTGTCCACTTTGAGTCCGGAGCGCAGCAGTTGCTTGACGGAATCAGTGAGTCGTACCTCGCCGCCGGATTTGCCGACACGCTTCAATGCATCGATGATGGTGGAAGCTTTCACGACATAGGCTCCGACATTGAGTTCACGGATGGCGCGCACTTCGGTGGAAGCTTCCGCTTCTTCGACGATGTCCAGGATCTTGCCGCTGTCGTCGCGCCGCACGCGGCCGTAAGGCAGATCCTGCGGCACGTTGGCGGTGAGCAGTGTCAGGTTGGCGCCTTTCAGCCGGTGACGGTTCATCAATCCCCGCAGTGACGCTGGTCGCAGCAACGGTGTGTCGCCATAGAGAATGAGAAGATCACCGTCGAAACCGGAGAGCGCATCGGACGCCTGCAGCACGGCATGACCGGTGCCCAGCGGTTCGTCCTGGATCACCAGGGTCGGCTCCCAACCGACTGCCTTTTGGATGGCCTTCAGCGATCCCGGCGCCGCAACCACGATGATGTCGCGAGCGGCCACCAGGCCTTTCAGGTTGCGGATGACATGGCCGAGCACGGTGGTGTCGCCCAGCGACTGCAGTTCGAGCGCGGCGTTGCCGGATGACAGCGGCTTCTGGCCTGCGGCAAGGATGAGGACTTTCAATGGGGGGCGCATGTCAGACTCCGGTGGCAGGCTGGTCCTCCGTGTTGCGGAAGGGCACCAGCCAGGAAACGAGGAAGGACGGGATGGTGGCGAGCATCACCCAGATGAAGTAATGCAGGTATCCCAGCATTTCGCTGAGTGCGCCGCTCCACAGCGAAGGGATCAGGAAACCAAAGCCCATGATCGAGGTCGCAAAGGCGTAATGCGCCGTGCGATAGGGCCCGGGTGCGATCTGCTGCATCATGAAGAGCTGCAGGCCGATGAAGCCGAAGCCGTAGCCAAAGAACTCAAGGCTCACGAGAGCTGTGATGCCCGTCAGATTGCTGAGCTGCGTCAACGCCAACGTCAGGTACACCACAAAGGGAATGTTGAAGGCGGCGCACAGCGTCAGCAGTGATTTCCTTAAGCCGCGATTGGCAGTGAAATATCCGGCCAGGATCGACCCCAGAACGAAGGCGATCGGCGGGAAGACCCCGTAAGCCAGCCCGAATTGCTCGGTGGAAAGCCCCAGCCCGCCATGATCGCGTGCCGCCACGGCGAACAAGGGGAACACCTTGATGGCTTGGCCTTCGGCAAAGCGATAGAGCAGCAGGAACAGGATCGCCCAGAAGATGTATTTCTTCTTGAAGAACGTCACCACGACATCAAGGGCTGTACCCAGATTGCTGGCATCCGCCGGCTTTTCAGCTCGTGCACCGGTCGGCAAGAAGATGAGGTGCCACAGGAACAAGGTTGCCATCACTAGGCCGAAACTCGCCATGGCGATCGTCCATGCCGTCAGCGGGCCATAGAGATTCTCTAAATAGCCGGCAAACCACACGAATCCGCCTTGGCTGAGGATCTTGCCGATGTTGTAGAAGGCACCCTGCCAACCGACATATTGCGCCTGCTGCTTGGTACTCAGCGTGGTGACATAGACCCCGTCCGCCGCGGTGTCGTGCACCGAGGAATTGATGGCGATCAGTCCGAAGGCAATCAGCGACCAGGCGAACCAAAATGGAAGATGCAGGCTGAGCGCCAGAAGGCCGAAACAGAGACCGCCGCCCAGTTCGGTCATCAGCACGAAGGCCTTTTTGGTGCGGAACATCTCCACCAGCGGCCCCCATAGCGGCTTGATCGTCCATGGGATCATCACCAGGCCGGTCCAGAACGTGATCTGTGCGTCGGCCAGCCCCAGGCTCTTGTACATGAGCACCGACGCTACATTGACCATCACGAAGGGCAAGCCTTCGGCGGTGTACAGCGTGGGGACCCAAAGGGCCGGATGGGTGATCTTCTTTTTCGCTCTCGTTCTCTCCGCGGCGACCGCGGGAGATATGTCAGTGGTCATCGGTGTCCTCGGAAAACGCGGGACTGGCACTGCGCTGCCGGTCGAGCAGGACGCGTGCTGTCAGTTCCAATTCCCGGGATGTCACGACGGGGTGGCCGCAAGAGGGCGCGTCCGGCATCTTGGTGATGTTCCAGAGCATGGCACCGTCTTGCGGATTGCTGTTTTGGCGATGGGACAGGGGGCCGTCGCGCAACAGGCGCGTCACCGAATAAGGTTTGTCCACCCTGTTGCCGAACTCATCGCCAAGAATGATCGAGCCGGTGCAGACCGCATCGGCGTTGGTTGCCACGAGCGTGGCGCCGCCCCAGCCTTCGGGAGCGATCTCGAAGCCGATATTGACGGTGATTGAGGCCGGCACTAGGGCGCGGTACAGCGCCCAGGCGCGCACGGCATCGAAGGTTTCATAACCGGCGTCATAGGACATGACCGAGATCATGTTGATCTGGTCCAACACTGCGGTATCGCGGAACACCAGGCGCTCGCGTCCGGCGCGTCCCTTCCACAACGAAACCTTGCCGCCGCACGCCTCGGTGCCAGTCGCTGCCGTGCAATCGGCGCCCGTCGACCAGGCAGCCAAAGTGAGAAGCCTGTCGGGACCGGCAGCGCGGCGCAAAGCCCCGATAGCGGCCTGATATTCGGCGATTTGTGCGGGTTCGGCGCCGTCCGGTTCGTAATCGACATCGATGCCGTCAAATCCGAGTTGCGCAACGAAGCGCGCCAGCGCGGCTGTGATCGGCCCCGGCGCATCGGCTTCCGCTGCCAGCGGAGCCCAGTTGAGGTACTTGGCGCCGCCGACCGCGAGCAGCACGCGGATGCCGCGGGCTTGCAGCGCACCAATCTGGCGGCGAACGTCGTCGGGCGGAATGGCGAACTGGATTCCGGTGCCCGCCCAGCTCGTTCCGTCAAAGGAAAAATCGGGTTTGGCGAAGGCGATCACCACATGGGTGTAAGCGTCGGGCGTGGCGCTCAAAGGCTGGGAAGTTGCCGCCAGCCAGCTGGGATAATAGCCAACGAGGGCACGCCGTGGCGCCGCCATGGCCGGAACACTCAAGCAGGTACTGATGAGCAGCGCGGCCGAAATCCGCGTTATGTTCGCGAAGGGGTGTGGCGCGGCCCTCACGACACCTGCGGCGCACCGCCGATCCAGGTTTGCCGCACGTGCTGCGCTTGATCCAACAGCACGAAATCCGCGCGGGCCCCTGGCGCGATCACGCCGGCCTCGTCTTGCACGCCCAGGAATGCTGCCGCATTGCCACTGGCCAGCAGCGATGCCGCTGGCAGATCGACGGCAAGGACGTCTAGGGTTCTGCGGAAGATGGTCGCCATGTCGGTGGCGCTGCCGGCCAGCGTGCCGTCAGGGCCGTAGCAGCAGCCGTTTTCCGCCCTGATGGTTTGTCCCTGGAGCATAAAGCTTGTCACCGTGCTGCCCACTGGCGGCATGGCGTCGGTCACCAGCATCAGCTTGTGCGCCCCGCGACAGGCATAGGCGATACGCAGTGCCGCTGGATGGACGTGATGGCCGTCGCCGATGATGCCGCACCAGCTGTCGTGATCGTCGAGCGCGGCCCCGACCACGCCCGGGGCTCGTGTCGCGAGCGGCGACATGGCGTTGAACAGATGCGTGAAGCCGCGGGCGCCAGCCTTCAGGGCCGCCTGGGTCTGTTCATAGGTTGCGTCGGAATGGCCGATGCAGACGAGGGCGCCAGCTTTGACCAGCATCTCGATGCCATGAGGTGCGGTCGCATCGGGCGCCAGGGTCACCACGGTCTTGCCGGTTTTCAGCGACGTCAGAACCTTGATTGCTGTCTCATCGAGCACCGGAAATTCCTTGGGATTGTGGATGCCGCGGCGTTTCGGGCTGAGATAAGGGCCTTCGATATGGATGCCGAGCACACCTGGCACGCCGTCGGTGATGGCCTGGTTGACGGCGCCGACCGCCTGTTCGATGGTTGCCAGGTCTGTCGAGATGATGGTCGGCAGGAACCCCGTGGTGCCGAACTGCGCATGCGCCTTGCTGATCGCCCGCAGGCCGTCGACCGTCGGCGTGTCGTTGAACAGGACTCCGCCGCCGCCGTTCACCTGCACATCGATGAAACCGGGCAGCAGCAGGCCGCCGCTCAGATCCTGTTGCGTCGCATCCGAAGGGATTTTGCCGTCATCGATGATGTCGATGATGTCGATGATGCGCCCATCCTCGACCATAACGGCCTTGCAGGACGATAGACCAGTCGTGGTCAGGATGCGGCCGTTGACAAAAGCGGTGATCATCAGATCGTCTCGGTGACTTTGTTGAGGTGCGGTGGGTTGTCGGGGTTGAGACCGCGGGCCCGGGAAAGTGCTTCGGCCATGCGATAGAAGCTTTCCAGGAACAGCATCGGCTGCAGCACTGGATGAGCGGCAAGCGATGGCAGGTAGGTGGCGCGCGGATCCTCGAACCCGGCCAGCAGCACGTCGGCCCGGTTGACTGTCAGCGCCTCGACCAGTTCGCGCACGCCGGGCCTGGTTTCGTCGTCCTGCGACAGCACCAGGGTCGGAAAGCCGTTCTGCGCCAGCGCCATCGGACCATGACGGACCTCGGCGGCGCTGAAGGCTTCGGCGTGCCGCCCGCAGGTCTCCTTGAATTTCAATGCCGCTTCCTGGGCGCCGCCGAAACCGACACCGCGTCCGATGACATAGAGATCGCGGCCGTTGACGAGCTTTGCGGTGGCCGCGCTCCAATCCATTTCCCAGGCCTTCGCCAGCAGCTCCGGCAAGTGCGCCAGGGCGTCATTCAGCGCGGCATCCTGGCTCCAGACTGCCACTAGCTTGGCGATCGCCGCCACGGTGGCGAGATAGGATTTGGTGGCCGCCACGCTACGTTCCGGTCCTGCGTGCAGCGGAATGGTTTCGTCCGCCAGTGTGGCGAGCGGCGAGTCGGTCACGTTGACCAGCGCGATGGTGAAGGCGCCGGCCTTCTTGGCGGATTCGAGTGCCGTCACGATGTCGGGGCTCTTGCCCGATTGCGACGTGGCGATGAGGACGGTGTCCTTCAGGTGTGCTTGGGCACTGTAGACCGAGCTGACCGATGGCGCCGCGGACGACGTGATGATGCTAAGCTTGGTCTCGATCAGGTATTTGGCGAAAGTCGCCGCATTGTCGGAGCTGCCGCGGGCCAGCGTCACCACCGCGCGCGGTTCATGTGCCTTGAGGCGCGCGGCAACCGCGGCGATGGTTCTATCGTTGGCCTCGAACTGTCGCGCGACGATGGTCGGAGTCTCCGCCGCCTCCTGGAACATCATGGTATGCGAATCGAGCACGCCGCTACTCCGCTGTCAGTTCGGCGACGAAGTCGTAGGTGTCGCCGCAGTAATAGGATTGGGAAAACTCGATGATGCGGCCGTCGTTGAGAAATCCGCGGCGCTCCACCAGCAATCCCGCATCGCCTTCCTTGCCGTGCAGCAGTTCGGTCTGCTGCGCCGTGAGCAGCACCGCGCGCAAGCGCTGCAGCGCGCGCTGCGGACGGAAGCCCGCCCTTTCCAGCGCCTGATACAGCGATGTCTGAACGGCGTCGACCGACGGCAGCACGAAGGTCGGCAGGGTGCAGTATTCCAGTGACATCGGCGTGTCGTCGGCATAGCGCAGACGGTTGAAGCGGTAGACCGGCGTGCCCGGCGAGAACCCCGTCGACATGGCCTCTTCCGGCGACACCGTGCCTTGCGATTTCTTCAGCCAGACCGAGCGCGGCGAGCGTCCGCGCCCCGTCATGTCTTCCGTGAAGCTCGACAGTTTGGAGAAGCTTTTTTCCACCCGGCTGGCCACGAAGGTGCCGGAGCCCTGGCGTCGCGTCAGAAG
>JBJKRM010000392.1:0-5502 GCA_046704685.1 Rhizomicrobium sp. | reverse complement strand
GATGAATCTTCTCATAGTGTTCGTTCCGCTGCTCTGGTGAAATTCGGTTCGCCCCAATCGTAGCGCCAGCGGCAGTACTCGAAGCCGCAAATTGATTTGGCGAGGTCGACAGGAACATTGAAAATGTAGTCCACTGGAGCTGTTTCGCCTCCCTCGATGTCCTGCTTCTGCTTCAGATGTTCCCTGATATCTGTAAGTGCAGACGGGAGTGCCCCCTCAGTCTCGAGGTGATATCGGTCCTCCTGCGCGTCATGTGCGACACCCCAGACCATTCTGCCGTTTTCATACAGTGCCGCAGAACAGTACATGATGCCTTCATGCACTTGGCCCACGATGACTGTGCAGCCTGCTGACAGTTCTGAAAGAAAGGCTTCTTCGGTCAGTGGGTGGAGGAACGAGTTCAGGAAAAGAACTGTCCAGTCTCCGGGGAATTCTGCAACCGATATGGGGCTTTCGTTGGCCTCATCGCGCTCGCCGGTATCGACCAAATCCAACGATGCAAGAACGTCGGCCTTGCTCCTTCCTGAAATTGCCAGCCAGGAGATTTTGAAGCCCATTGATCAGATCGCCCGCGTCGCCTGGTCGAGCCAGTCCTTGGTTCCGCCTTCGACGAAGCGGCCGATGGTCTCGCGCACCCGTGCGTGATAGGCGTTGAGCCAGGCCTTCTCGCTCTCGCTGAGCAGCGCCGGTTCCACCAGGCCGAGATCGATCGGCGCCAGGGTGATGGTCTCGAATTCCATCAGCTTGCGGTCGCCTTGGGTGGCCGCCTCGCGCACCACGATCAGGTTCTCGATGCGGATGCCGTATTCGCCGGCCTTGTAGTAGCCGGGTTCGTTGGAGACGATCATGCCGGGCTTGAGCGCCTGCTGCACCGGCCTTTTCGAGATGTTCTGCGGTCCTTCGTGCACCGAAAGGAACGAGCCGACGCCATGGCCGGTGCCGTGGTCGTAGTCGAGCCCCGCCTCCCATAGCGGCCGCCGCGCGAAGGCGTCGAGCGCCATGCCGATGGTGCCTTCCGGGAACTTGGCCGTGGCCAGCGCGATATGCCCCTTCAACACGCGGGTGAAGCGGTCCTTCATCTCCGCGCTCGGTGCGCCGACGATGATGGTGCGGGTCACATCGGTGGTGCCGTCGGGATACTGGCCGCCGGAATCGATCAGATAGATGCGGTCCTTGTGGATCGGCAGGTTCGAGGAGCGTGTCACCCGGTAATGCGGGATGGCGGCATGCTCGTTCGCCGCCGAGATGGAATCGAAGGACAGATCCGACAGGCAGCCGGTCTCGCGCCGGAACTGCTCCAGCTGCTGCGCCGCCAGGATCTCGTCGAGCTGTTCCTTCGGCGCTTCCTGGGCGAACCAGGCGAGGAACTTGGTCAGCGCCGCGCCGTCGCGCACATGCGCCTTGCGCATGCCTTCCACTTCCACCGAGTTCTTGCAGGCCTTGGCGAGCTGGCAGGGATCGCTGAGATGCACCACGCGGGCGCCGGCCTTGTCCAGCCGGGCGAAGATCGCCGCTGCGCCGGTGGACGGATCGGCTGCCACGGTCTTGCCTTTCAGGGCGGCGAGGGCGGCGGCGAATTCGTCCGGTTCGTGCAGATAGACCGAATTGCCCAGATGCTGCTTCAGCTCCGGCGTGGTCTTGCGCTTGTCGATGAACAGCTCGGTGGAGCCGTCGCTGTAGAGAATGGCGAAGCTGAGGGCGAAAGGCGTGTGCGGCACGTCGCTGCCGCGGATGTTGAGCAGCCAGCAGATCGAATCCGGCATGGTCAGCACGGTGGCGTCGGCGCCCTTGGCCTTGACCTCGTCGGCGATGCGCGTGCGCTTGGATTCGGCGGTCTCGCCGGACAGCGGGATGCCCTGCGGCATGGCGCGGGCGGTCGGCGGCTCCGGCTGGTCGGCCCACACCGCATCGATGGGATTGGTGTCGCAGGCGACCAGTGTGGCGTCCGCCTTGCGCGCCGAGTCCGTCAGTTGGGCGATGCTGCCGGCGGTGTGCAGCCACGGATCGTAGCCGATCTTGGCGCCTTTGGCGTTGGTTTCGATCCAGCCGCCCACGCCTTCGCCCGTGATGTCGCGCGGATCGAACAGCTTAGTGTCGGTCTGCTGGCGCACCTGCAAGGTGTAGCGGCCGTCGACGAACACCGCCGCCTTGTCCTGCAGCACCAGTGCGGCGCCGGCCGATCCGGTGAAGGCGGTGAGCCAGGCCAGCCGCTCGGCGCGCTTGGGCACATATTCGCCCTGGTGCTCGTCGGCGCGCGGCACGATGAAGCCATCGAGGCCGCGCCGCGAAAGTTCCTCGCGCAGCAGCATCAGACGGGGGGCACAGGTGGCGGGATCGGACTGGTCGTCGAACGACTGGAAGATCTTTTGCATGGAGGCACACTACCGTTTGGCAGTGTGCCTCTCAAGCTGACGTTCGAGCCGGCGAACTTCCTTTGCGGCGTCCGGCTCGCCCATCCGGGCAGCCACATGCAACCAGTGGAGCTGCCAGCGGCGTTTCCCTAGATTTCTGTAATGCATGGCCAGATTCCAGGCACCGATGCAATCGCCGCCTTTGACCGCACGCTTATACCAATAGACCGCTTCTTTGGACCGGGGCGGCTTGATCTTGTCGTCGAGAAGGGTTGCGAGATTCGACTGCGCCGTTGTGTCACCAAGCAATGCCGCTCGGCGATAAAGCCGGATGGCTTTGGCGATTTCCCCTTTGTCTTCACAGGTGGATGCCGCCGCAAGCAATCGTCCTGATCTGGACGTCAGATAGTCCTGTTGCTTCTGTGCGCGCATTCTCGGTTCACTTCGCCTCCAGCACCAGCGCGCTCCAGCTTCCGTCCCGTCGCGTCTGGCGCAGCGTGAGGCCCTGCGACCGGTAGAAGCTGAGCACCAGGTTTTCCTGCCACTGCAACAGGCCGGAGAGCACCAAGGTTCCGCCCTTGGCCATCACGCGGGTGATCGACGGCGCCAGCCGCGTCAAGGGGCCGGCCAGGATGTTGGCCAGCACGAGGTCGAATGGCGCCGCCTGGAACAGGGCCGGATGGGTCGGCCCGTCCGCCGTCAGCGCCACGACGCGCGGGCCTTCGCCATTGGCGACCGCGTTCTCGCGCGTCACCGCCACCGCCACCGGATCGATGTCCGAGGCCAGCACCGGTTGCCGCCACAGCTTGGCGGCGCCGATGGCCAAGAGGCCGGTGCCGCAGCCGAGATCGAGCACATTGTTGTAGCGCCGCTGCTTGGCGAGATCGGACAGCACCGCCAGACACAGCGCCGTGGTCTCGTGATGGCCGGTGCCGAACGCCATGCCGGCCTCGATGCGGATCGGGATGACGCAAGGCGGCACGCGGCCTTCGTCATGCGCGCCATAGACGAAGAAGCGTCCGGCGCGCACCGGGGGCAGGCCTTCCTGGCTGAGCTTGATCCAGTCGATGTCGGGCAGGATGATGACCCGCACCTCTTTGCCCGTCACTTGGCTGAGCAGGTCGCCGTCCGGCATCACGGAATACAGCGCTTCCACCGTGCATTCGTCGCGGAACGGCTCTTCCACGGTGAGCACGGCTTGCGGCGTCGGCGGGGTGATCTCCAGCACCGCCATGACATCGGGCGCTTCGGACTTCTTGAGAACGACGGAGGCTTTCCAGAGAGGGGGATTGGTGTTCATGCGGCCCTTTTACCTCCCCCTTGCGGGGAGGTCGATCCGGCATAGCGAAGCGAAGCCGGATCGGGTGGGGGGATTCTGTTGGCAGCTGCCCTCACTTACGGAAGCGTAGGTTCCGGCTTTGACCCGACTATGATTTTGACCGGCGGTGAATGCGGTCCCCACGTTTCGCCTATCGAATTATCCATTGCCGGACCGCCAGATTCGCCAAATGGCAGCCCGATTTCTCGGAAGGCACTGCGGACACACTCCACAGCAGTCCTTGTAGCATCGCTTGGACTCGCATTTGACAAAACCCATATTCCTTCCGCTGCTCCAAGTGGGGATTTTGCTTTCAATACAACATGCCACCCAGAAGACCGCAGCGCGCTCAAAATTTGTGCTGCGAAGCGCTGCGACTCAGGGTCCCCGCGCACATATTCCAGTTGGGCTTTTGCCATATGGGCGGAAAGTAACTTCTTCAGGAGCGGAAGTTGGTCGGGCGCAAGCGCTCGCCATGTGACGGCCGACTTGAGCCGCTCGTATTGTAACTTCAAACCCAAGTTTTCTTGTTCGAGAGCGTGGGCACGCTCATTCGCCTTTGCAGCTTTGGCCCCAAGTGCAGCCAAGTCGAGCTTGAGCTTCTGGTCTCGAAGATTGCCTGAAACTACAATTGCGTAAGTTGCGACAACTCCAAGAACGAGCGCTCCGACAAGCACCCAATTCGCCCAAGAGTACACCGAGTCAGCCGACATTCTTCTGGCCCTTGATTTGAACGCTTCGCATGGATTCTGCATCATCGCCGCGTCGCCCTCGCCTGAAACGGATTGAGCAGCGGCACGCCCGTCGGCTGAAAATGCTTGGTGTTGCCGGTCACCACCGTCAGCCCGTGTTCCAGCGCCGTGGCGGCGATCACCAGATCCAGTTCCTTGTTGCCGATTTGGGCGGCTAGTCGTCCCCAGCGCCGCGCGATGGTGACGGTGAGCGGCAGGATGCGGTCGCCGAAGGCGCGCAAGGTGAATTCCAGCCAGGTGGCAAGCTCGCCGGCAAACGCGGAATCGACCTTCTTCTGCCGCTCGATGCCGAGCTCGATCTCTCCGATGGTCACGGCGCTGAGATGCAGATCGGATTCCGCCACCGAACCGATCCACTTGACCACGCCGGGGTTGCGCTTGCGTCGGCGCAGCTCCGACAGCACGTCGGTGTCGATGAGGTACATCAGAAACCGGTCTCACGCAGCGGCGCCTTGAGGCGCTCGAAGGCGCCGTCGTCATTCGGCATGTTGAGCAGATGCTCGTTGAAGCTGATTGTCTTCTGCCGCTCCAGCTTCTTGAGGCGATCGTACTCGTCCGCCGCCACCACCACCACGGCGCGCTTGCCGTGCTTGGTCACGGTCTGCGGCTTGGCGCGCGCGGCCTCCACCACCTCGCTGAAACGGTTCTTGGGCTCCGGCACGGACCAGGAGCGATCATCCATGGCAATTCTAGCCAGAAATTCTAGCTAGATTATGGATGAAGCATTCCGGCCGGTCAAGTCCGCATTGGCCCGGTGAGTATCCGGCGTTCCGAACTTTCCCAGGGCGACGGACGTTATCCAGTCAGGGGCATCAGAACGTCGGTGCAATATCAGCGGTGCAAAACATTAGCGAACGCAATGAGAAATGCCAGCGTTCCATGGATTTTTCCGATGAGCTTAGGATCGGCAAGTGATTCACCCTCATACTCGGACAGAACAAGCAAGCGTCGCAACAAGTCGGCCATGTCTTCTTGGTCCAGCTTATGTGCAAACTTGTTTATCATTGTATTAAGTGCGCCAATCGCATCCCAAATTTGGTCAGCATCATGTTGAGTATGCCCAGGCATGCCCGTCGGGTAC
>JBJKRM010000391.1:0-7422 GCA_046704685.1 Rhizomicrobium sp. | reverse complement strand
ACCTTGGCCGATGTGGCGCGCGCCTTCGGGCGGAAAAGCGATGCGGTCTGCCACGCCGTGCAGCGCATCGAAGAGGCGCGCCAAGATCCCGAATGGGAGCGCGCGCTGCTGTGGCTGGAAGCTGCGTTGCAGGGAGGGGCCCATGCCTGATTTCGAGACCAAGGCGCGCCGGATCCTGCGCAAGCTGGCGAGCGGCGCGCGGCTGCAGCGTTGCGGCGCCGCTTATGTCATCAACGGGACGCGCCGCCGTTCGGCGGTGCTCACCACCCATTTCGTCGCCGACTTGGCGGTGCGCCGCTGGATCCGCGAGGAGCGCGGCGATTTCGTCATCAGCCAAACAGGCAAGGCCTGGCTCGACAGCGGCGAGCGCGCCTTCGTCGACAGCAGCCGCCTCCTCGACACCCGCCTCGTCAAGGACGATCACGGGCGCGAGCGCTATGTGGTGGTGAACGCCGCCGAGTCGCCGCTGGCGCTCTTGCACCATCGCGGCGATCTCACCGCCAGCCAGTTCGAAGCCGCCGAGAAGCTGCGCCGCGACTTCACCATCGCCGAGCTGACGCCGCGCATGGGGGTGAATTACGGCATGCCGGTCGGCCATGGCGGCCAAGGCCCGGTTCTGGCCGAAGCCATGACGGCGGCGCGCCGGCGCTTCAACGCCGCCATGCGGGCGGTCGGACCGGAGCTGTCCGGCATCCTGTTCGACGTTTGCTGTTTCCTGAAAGGCGTGGAGGATTGCGAACATGCCCATCAATGGCCGCGCCGCACGGCGAAAGTGGTGCTCGGCATCGCGCTCGACCGTTTGGCCGGGCATTATGGCATGCGCGCCGCGCGGCGCCGGCCACTGCGATCCTGGAATGCCCCTGACCCGCCCTCCTCGCGGGGGGCGGAGGAGGGCGGGGGCCGGGTTTAGTTCGGCGCGATCCGACGGACGATATTGGGGGGATCGCTCGTCCGCAGATCAGCCTTGGCACGCTCCAATGGCTCGAGTACCGCCTGGCGGAGGTCGGCAACGAGCGAAAGACCGCCGGTGCACCGCGGACGTTCTGTACAGGGGGGGACCTCGAACGTCTTGGCAATCCACGCGGCGGCCTTTGGAGGCACCATGCTTGGAACGCTGGGTCGGCCGTAACCGATGTCCGGCTCGCGCGGGATAAAAACCGCTACCACGGCTATCCAGAATGCAGCGCGCAAGAGCATCAGAATGGGACCTTCGCCAGACGCGAGGAGCAGTGTAGGGAGCGCCATTTTCCGTGGTCTGAAAGGATTGGGTAAAGTTTGAAACGATGAGGCTCATTCCCGTGCTTCCAGACATCAGGCAAAACGCGGCGTTTCCCACTCCTCGGAATTTCTCGTCAAGCAAAGCTCAAACGCACTGCAATGTTTAGGGGGTATTGAGTCAAATTCGAGACAAGTCCCGAAAATTAACCGTACACGGATGGTTTCTGTACCGTTCCGATACAGAGGGAACCGCAATAGCCGACGGCGCGGCAGGTTTTCAGGGATCAATCGGCGGACGGAAGTTCCAGAACGGCGGTGAAACCCGCGCCAAGCTCGCTCTCGAGCGTGAGAGTTCCATCATGCAGTTCGCTGAACGCCTTGACCAGAGTCAGCCCGAGACCGGCACCCGATTCATGTCGGTCGGTCGAGCGCCCGCCTTGCTCGAAGGGGGCAAGAATGCGCTCCAGTTCGCTGGCGGCAATGCCCGGACCGTTGTCGCTGACCACGATGCGGACCTTGTCGCCGCGCTGCTCGGCGGAGAGCCGCACGGTTCCGCCGGACTGGGTGAAGTTCACGGCGTTGTCGACGAGATGGCCGAGCATCGCCGTGAAGGCGTTCTCGTCGGCATGCACGGCGAGGTCGGGGTCGCACTCGTCGGTGTCGATCGAGATCTCCTTGACATAGGCGCGTTCGTCGACGCGCTCGCGCGCTTCCCACAACGCGCCGGCCACATCGATGACCTGGCGGCGCAGTTCATAATGCCCGGCCGAGATCTTGGTCAGGTCGAGAATCTGACCCAGCAGCTTCAACAGGTTCTGGCCGCCCTGATGGATCAGCCCGGCATATTCGCGGATCTGGTCGGGCGTGACGCAATCGGCCAGCGAGCTCAACAGATCGGAGAAGCCGATGATGGCGTTGAGCGGCGTCTTCAATTCGTGGCTGATGGTGCGCAGCAACGTGGTCTTGGCGTTGTCGGCGGAGGCCGCGGTGCGGTCGAGCTTGAGCGTCAGGTCGGCCAGGTAATTGGCCTGGGCGTCGCTCTGCGCCTTGGAGAGGGCGAGGGCGCGGCGTGTGTCGTCGAGGGCGCGGGTCTGTTCGTCCAGCGCTTTTTCCACCCGCCGGTGATCGGTGACGTCGGTGAAGACCACAACGCGGCTGCCGTCCGCCGTGGCGCGGTCGCGAATCACATAGGCGCAACCCGAGGTGAGTTCCACCGTCATGGCACCGGCCGGCACGCGGTGCGCCTCCATGCGCTTGTGCATCCATTCCCGGCGATCGGGCGTGGCGATGGTGCGCTCGGCGGCGCGCTGGATGACCTCGGAAAATCTCAGTCCGTTAAAATCGTGCGGCGATTGCGCACCGCTGATGGCGGCGTATTCGTCATTGCACAGCGCCAGCCGGTCGCTGCGGTCGTAGAAGGCGAAGGCATCCGCAGACAGCCCGATAGCGGCTTCGAGCCGGCTGAGGTTCTGCCGCGCCTCGGTGACGTCGTTCCACAGGATGATCCAGCCGTTGTCGGATGTGCGTCGCGCCTTGATCTCGATGATGCGCCCGTCCGCCAGGAGGATGTCGCGCGGGGCGAAACCGCCCTCCACCAGCTGCGCCGTGCGGGACGCCACATAGTCCTCGATATTGCCGCGGATCTCCGCCTCGGTGACTTCGGCGCGGGCCACTTCCAGCCGCACCAGTTCCTCATAGCGCAGGCCGGCAAGTTCCCTGCGGGGCGGCAGAGAGCGGAACAAGTGGCTGAAATGCTCGTTGACGAAGACCAGGCGCTGGTCCGCATCGAGCACGGTGATGGCCACGCGCAGGCAGTGCAGCGCTTCCATGACCGTGGGCATGGTGGCCTCGTCGGGGCTCGGCAGTATCGGACTGCGCGCCGGGTTCATGAATGCCAGATGCTGATTCCCACGGCGCGAAACTGTCTGGCCGGCGGCGTTTCCGAACTCTTACAAATTGGCGAAACTACCCCGAATCGCGCCACCATCCTTAATGGATGGTAAATGAATGGATTCAGAAAGATTGTGAATTAACGAACGATTCGGCGAGTTGTTCAAACCTTGTTAATCAGAAGCGCGCAACGATCCGACGCGCGCGAATCGTGCTGTGATCACCACCGATGGAAATTCACAGAAAAAAAACCTTTCTCTCCGGTACGCCGCTCTCCAAGCAGCGGCGCCAGTTTGTTGCCGTGCAGAGCTCGAAGACCGCGCTCGGCGCCCTCCTGTGCTTCCTCTTTGTCGTGGTGGCCGGCCAGCCGGATGCGTCCGAAGTGATCGCCATGGTCGGGCTGTTGGCGCCGTTCTCGCTCGTTCTTCTGTCTTTCACCGGTGTCTCTCTTATTGTTCTGGAACAGGCGGCGCTCGCCATCTTCGCCGCCCTGATCGGCTATCTCGCGGCGTTGACCGGCGGCGTGCTGTCGCCGCTGGTGATCTGGTTCGCGCTGGTTCCCGCCGAGGCCGCTCTGGCCGGCGGCCGCCCCTCGGTTTTGCGCGCCGCCTTCGCGACGACCGTTGCCCTCATCGCGGTGGCTACGCTGCAGGCGGCCGGAGCCTTGCCGGTCTCGCGTTTGCCGGGGCCGGCTTGGCAATTCTATCTCGCTAGCATCTTCGTGGCGATCGTGCAGGCCGCCCTTGTCGCCGCCGCCGCCCAGGACCGTCAGCGCGCTGCCAACCAGGCCGCCGCGCAGGGCGCCGCGATGTATCGCTTCCTCGCCGACAACGCGATGGATCTGATCACCCGCCATTCCTCCGACGGGCGCATCCGCTTCGCCAGTCCGGCGGCGCAGCCGCTGCTCGGCATGGAACCCGAAAACCTCATCGGGCTGGCGCCCGCTGCGCTCTGCCATCCCGACGATCTCAAGGCCATGCAGGCGGCCTTCATGGATGCCAGTTATTTCGGCCGGCCGGCCAGCGCCGAGGTGCGTCTGAGGACGGCGAATGGCGGCCATGTCTGGGCCGAGATCCGCTGCCGGCCGGTGCCGCATGACGGTGCGGCGGGGGCCGATATCGTGGCGGTGACCCGCGACATCACCGAGCGCAAGGCCTATGAGCGCGAGCTGATCGAGGCGCGCGACCTTTCGGAAGAGGCCAACCGGGCCAAGTCGCGCTTCCTGGCCAATATGAGCCACGAGCTGCGCACCCCCTTGAACGCCATCATCGGCTTCTCCGAAGTGATGACGCACGAGATGTTCGGGCCCTTGGGCAGCACGCGCTACCTCGAATATTCGCGCCTCGTCCATGAATCGGGAAACCACCTGCTCGAGCTGATCAACGGCATCCTCGACATGTCGAAGATCGAGGCCGGCAAGTTCGAGCTGTCCGAGGAAGTGTTCGATCTTTCGGCTGCGGCGGAAGCGGCGGTGCGCTTCGTCAAGCTGCCGGCCGAGCGCGCCGGCGTGGCGCTGAAGACTTCCATTGCGCCGTCGGCCAATTTCATCTTCGCCGACAAGCGGGCGGTCAAGCAGATCATCGTCAACCTGCTTTCCAACGGCGTGAAGTTCACGCCCAAGGGCGGATCGGTCACCATCTCGGCCGTGGCCGATGCTGCCAGCATCGAGATTTCGGTCAGCGACACCGGCGTCGGCATTCCCGAGAAGGATCTCGAGCGCCTCGGCAAGCCCTTCGAGCAGGTCGAAGGCGAGCATGTCCGCAAGAAGGAAGGCACCGGCCTCGGCCTGTCGCTGGTCAAGGGGCTGGCGGCCATGCATGGCGGCGACGCCCGAATCGAATCCGTGCTCGGCGAAGGCACCATCGTGTATGTGCGCCTGCCCTATGCGGCGGTCGGCGAGGACGGCGAGCGCAAAGCCCCGGAAGACGGCAAGGTCATCCCCTTCCGCGGCGCCGCGGCATAAGAACCCCGCCCTACGATTGGGCCGAGCCTGCCCACCCCAGGCTGCTGCCTCACAACAAGGTTAATGCAGCTGTTTTGTTTCCCTGATGGTAATGTCGGGTGTGGCCGATGCCGCAGGCCTAGTCCTCAAAATCTCAGTGTCTAGCGGTGGTTGTTTGTGTATTTTTTCATGAGGCGAAGAGCTCCCGGGGGGGGAAGTGATTCACATCGATAACGAGCTGGTCGTTTGCTGTCTTATTCTGCTGGCCGAAATCCTGACAATCGTCTTCGTCGTGCTGGTCAGCCGGGCGCCGTTCAGGACGATCGCCAGGCTTGTCCGCGGCCGTAGTCGCAAAAAGGTTTCGCATGCGGCCTCAGAAGATGAGTCTGAACTGAACCCCACTCCGGACCTGAAGGGCCAGCTTGGCTTGGGCGCGTTTGCGAGCATCAGACGTGCTTTCCGCCCCTATACCGAGACCGACAATGCGCTACTGAGCGTTGATCCGGGTTTCGCGCGAGACGACGGCAAGAGCGAAACGTATCACGATTTTGCGAACGACGAAGAGAAACACCTGCACCGTCGCGGCACCCTGTTCCGTTGGATCTATGTCAAGCCCGGCTACATGTCGGACATCGTGCAAATGACCGACGAAGTTGTGCAGGTCTACTACAAGGCCGCCCAGCGCTTCTTCCGCCATCAAGTGCGCATCGCTTCCAGTGCCAAGATCGCCTATGAGGATGATGAAGGCGCCATCGCCGTCAAGTTGTTCCGTGTGCGCGACCGCAATTGCTATTACCTGATGAACGAGATGCGCCGCGTTATCAACGACAATGTCCGCAAGCTCGCCTTCACGACGACCGCCGTTCTGCTGTCAGTGTTGGTCCTGGCTGTGTTCCTGCCGCCCGAATACAAGCAACATCGGATCATCGAGCCCATCACGAGCGTGGCGGGAATCGTCGGAAAGGGTGCCCAATGGTGGCACCGGGGCCTTTTTGGCATCGTACTCTGCGTCAGCGGGGGCTTCTTGCTTTGGTTGCTCCAGCGCGTCGAATACGTGCCGTATCAACGCAACAACGGCAACGAGTTGAGAAATTTCCTGTCGCGCTATCTCTCTCGCGCCTCTCCGACCGGTATCACGCCTCAATCGCCGCTGCGCGTGGCGTTGCCACGGGTGTCGAGAAGGATGGTGAGAAGTTATCGGCCGAGGCCCGCAGGTGGCACAAGGTGATGCTGTGGCTCTCCTTCCGCACCTTCTTTATCGAGAGCTTCGTGCGCAGCGTTCTGTTTCAGATCGTGCGCAATGCGAGTTGCTACGTCGTTTATGTGCCGCTTGGATTCGGTGCCCTGATCCTGCTGTCGATGGGAGTGGCGATGCACGTCATCGGCCGCTCCTTCTGGGATGTGTTTGTCTTGCCGGGTCCCATCTTCTGGGTTTGTTTCGTCGGCCTCTGTGTCTATGCATGGGTGATCCTCGCCAGGGCGCTCAATCCCATCGACGAGTTCAATCAGAAGGACTGGCTGGGATTCGACAACATCAATGTCGACAAAGGCATGGACGATGTGGTCGGCAAATACGCCGAAGAAATCGGCTATTGGAAGAGCCGCCTGGATCACTGATCCGGTCAGAAATAGCGCCACAGGATGTAGAGATTGCAGATCACGATGCTGCCCACCATCATCGGCAGGCCCAGCAGGGTGAACTTGATGAAGCTGAAGCGCACGCCGGCTTTCTCGCCCAGCCCGGCCACCACCAGATTGGCGCTCGCCCCCACCAGCGTGCCGTTGCCGCCCAGGCAGGCGCCCAGTGCCAGCGACCACCACAAGGGCGTGATGGAGGCGCCGCCGAAGCTCGGCGCCAGATCCTTCAATAGCGGAATCATGGTGGCGACGAAGGGGATGTTGTCGATGATGGCCGAGGCGAAGGCCGACAGCCAGAGGACGCCGATCGCCGTCAGTTTCAGATTGCCGCCGGTGGCGTGGGTCAGCGTCACCGCGAGATAGGAGATGGCCCCCGCCTTCTCCACCGCGCCGATGACGATGAACAGGCCGATGAAGAAGAAGATCGTCACCCATTCCACCTCGCGCAGCACGCCCAGCACGTTCTCGTTCTGCCGGTGCGCCTTGTAACGGGCGTTGTCGAGCATCAGCATCACCGCCGCGCCGAACAGCGCGATGGTGGCCGCCTTCAGGTGCATCTCGTCCGCGGTGATGAAGGCCGCCAGGATGATGGCGATGACGGCGAGCGAGGCGCGGAACATATGGCGATCCTTGATCTCGCTGCCGGCGTCCAATCCCATCAGCACCGCGCGCTGGTCGGCATGGGCTTGCATCTGGCGGCCCCAGATCAGGTGGTTGACGGCGATCTGGAGGAT
>JBJKRM010000390.1:0-4967 GCA_046704685.1 Rhizomicrobium sp. | reverse complement strand
AAGATCGGCAGCGACATGATCCATACGGTGCGTGGCTCCGGGTATATGATCCATGCGACTCGCGCAAACGCTTAACTCAGCGAGCTTTCGGCTGGCATCGGCGTATGTGCTGCTCTTTACGGTCTCGGTAGGTGTCCTGGCCGCCTTGACCTATGTCCTGGTGGTCTCAAAGGCCGGCCTTGAGCTTCGCAACCACATCAAAGTCGAAGCCGAGACGCTGTCGGCCGAGTTCCAATCCGGCGGCGCCCGGCAGCTGCTCCACGCCATCGGCGAACGCCAGCGCAACCGCCTGGTCGGAGGCCTGGCCTATACGTTGGTCGCTCCCAATGGGGCACGCCTGACGGGGACACTGCAACAGACGGGATGCCATGCCGGCTGGAGCACCATCATAGGGCCGCCAGACGGCGACGAGCCTTCCGGAGAGATGGAAAGGCTGACGGTTCTGGCCACGCCCTTGCCGCGCGGCTATTGCCTGTTGGTCGGCGATGACAGCGGCAAGGTCAGCAGCTTCGGGTCTCTGGTGCTGCGCACCTTCGGTTGGGTGATCCTGGTGTCCCTGACGCTGGCCGTTGCCGGCGGCATTCTGCTCAGCTCGCGCTTTCTCAAGCGTATCGACGCCATCAATCGCACGGCGGAAGCCATCATCGAAGGCGACATCCGGCAGAGGATCCCGCGGCGGGCCGCGCCCGACGACCTCGACCGCCTGGCGGCCACCCTCAACCGCATGCTGGACCGCACCACCGGCCTGATGGAGAGCCTCAGGCATGTGACAAGCGACATCGCCCACGACTTGCGCACGCCGCTTGGCCGGCTGCGCAACCAGCTGGAGGAGGCGCGGGCGAATGCGGCCACGCGCGAGGAGTTCCAGGCCGCCGCCGAGCGCGCGATCACCGAGGTCGACGGGCTTCTGGAAACCTTCACCGCCATCCTGCGCATCGCACAGATCGAAAGCGGCAGCCGGCGCGCCGGGTTCAAGATGTTTTCCCTCAGCGATCTGGTGAAGGACGTCACCGACACTTTTTCGGACGCCGTGGAGGAGGCGGGGAAGCGCCTGCAAACCGATTTGGATCCGCAAGTGATGATCCACGGCGATCATGAGCTGATTTCGCATGCGCTGATCAATCCTCTGGAAAATGCCATCGTCCACACCCCGCCGGGAGCGGCGATCGCCATCAAGCTCAGGCGCGAGGGCAGTCGCGCGATCCTGTCGATCGCCGACAACGGCGACGGCGTTCCTGAGGGGGAGCTGGAGCGGATCTTCAGGCGCTTCTACCGGCTCGAGCGCAGCCGTAGCACGGCGGGCAATGGCCTTGGTCTCAGCATCGTCGCCGCTGTGGCCCAGCTGCACGGCGGCAGCGCAGCCGCATCCGACAACAAGCCGGGTCTGAAAATCGAATTGAATCTTCCGGCGGTGACCTGAGCCGGTACCGCCCTGGCCGGCGCTGCGAATCCGGTCAGTTTGTCTGTAGGCAGCACGTTCAATCTGCCGATCGCGCGACGCAAACGACCCAGATATCTTGACGCAAGGGAGCCAAGGGCTGGCAGCCTGAGATCGCCTAAGTCCCTGTCAAATACGACAAAAAAGACGAGCAACCGCAATGCAGGGTTATGCCTGCCGGGTTTAGATCACGCGTCGGCTGGAAACACCACAGACAACAAGGGATTTAGTGAAACATGGGCCATCGCTCCATGCGGCGGATGCTGCTGTGCCTGCTGCTCGGTACCTTCGCAACGGCGCCCCTGGCTGCCGCTGCCAATCTCGACTTGAGTGCCTACAAGGGAAAGGTGGTCTATCTCGATTTCTGGGCGTCCTGGTGCAATCCCTGCCGGCAGTCCTTTCCCTGGATGAACGAGGTGCAGGAAGTGGACGGCCCCAAAGGGCTGGTGGTGATCGCGGTCAATGTCGACCACGACAAGTCGCTCGCTCAGCGTTTCCTCCAGCGCTACGCGCCGCAATTCAAGATCGTCTACGACAACGACGGAAAGATCGCGAGCCGTTTCAACTTCAACGACATGCCGACCTCCTACCTGATCGGGCGGAACGGCAAGATCCGCTACATCCACGCCGGTTTCTATCTCAACAAGGAAGGCGACTATGCCGCGCAGATCAATCAGCTGCTCAATGAACATTGAGGCGAAGCGCACGGTGTTGCGCGCACTGGCCATTGGCCTGGTGATTGCGGCCTGCTCGGGCTGCAGCACGATCGGACCTCATCCCTGGGAAAAGGACCTGATGGCGAAGAAGGAGATGCAGGTGAACGCCTATGCCATTGAGGCGGCCGCCATGGACCACATCTATTTCAGCAAAGAGGCATCGAGCGGCGGCCGGGGATTTGCCGGCGGAGGCTGCGGATGCAATTGAAGTCGCAAGGACGGTTGCGTGAGAAGCTCGGCGCGTTGTCCGCCAGCCTGATCGCTGCCAGCGTCGCCGCCCATGTCGAGCGCGCCGATGCCCAGACCTATGGCTCCCAGTATTATGCGTCGGCGTATGGCGCCGAGAACAACGATTTCGGCCCGGGCATCGCCTACAGCCAGCTCGACGCCGCGCTCCTGGTCTATGCGGAAAAGGGCGGACGCATCACCGCCGTCGAGCCCACGGCGGACCTGTCCGTCCACGGCCCCGACGGGGCGCTTCTCAATCTCGAGCTGGTCGCCGATGCGGTCTCCGGCGCCACACCGAACGGTGCCGTGAAAGCCGATGTGCTGCAAACCTTCGTGACTCCGGCCAGGACGCCCGGGTCGTCGATGACGGTCACCAGCGCTTCCGGCGGTTCGACCATCGTCCATCTGCCGGGCCAGCAGGTGGCGCGGCAGTACACCATCCAGCCCAACACGCTGCCGATGGACAAGGGCTTCCACGACCACCGCGGCGCCTTCAATCTGGCCTATTCCCAGCGCTGGGGCTGGTTGACACAGTTCGGAGCCGGCGTCGGCTATTCGCAGGAGCAGGACTACAGCTCGGTCACTGCCAATGTGCACGCCGCCAAGACCTTCAACAGCAAGAACACGACGCTGAGCCTTTCACTCAATACCGAATACGATACGTCGTCGCCCTTTGGCGGTATCCCCACGCCTCTGTCGCAGATGAACGGTTCCTGGAAGACGCCGAAGTCGAAGTCGAAGACGCAGTTCGGACTGGTCGCCGGCCTGACCCAGGTGGTGACGCGTCATTGGCTGACGCAGTTGAACTATGCCTATGACGCCCAGAATGGGTATCAGACCGATCCTTACCGCATCCTGTCGGTGGTTGACCCGTCCAGCGGCGAACCGCTGCAATATGTCTACGAAAACCGCCCGAACCGGCGCGTCAGCCAGAGCATCTATTGGGACAACAAGCTCGATTTCGGTCCGGCGCTCACCGATCTGTCGCTGCGCTATTTCAAGGACAGCTGGGGCATCACGTCCAAGACGGCCCAGTTGTCAGAGCGTTTCGACTTGTCTTCGCACTTCTATATCGAGCCGAGCGCGCGCTGGTACCAGCAATCGGCGGCGAACTTCTTCCACTATTACCTGGTGAACGGCCAGATTCCGACCTATGCCTCGTCCGACATCCGGCTCGGCAAGTTCAGGTCGATGACCTACGCCATGAAGGTTGGCTGGTCCCTCTCTGGACGCACCGAGATCTACCTGCGCGGCGGCTATTACGACCAAACCGGAAACGGTCGTCCCGCGGATGCCATCGGACAGCTGAGAAGCCAGGATCTGTTCTCCGGCACGAAGGCGATCTTCGCTTTCGTCGGCTATACCTGGGATTTCCACTGAGATGGGGGCGGCCTTGCCATCGCTGCCACCCGAGCCGCCGTCCAGCGGCATCCAGTGCAGCGGCCGGGACATGCTCCATGTCTTCCAGGCGATGGCGACGCCCTGCGAGGTGCGGCTGGAGACCGCCGACGAAAACCTGGCGCGACAGGTGTGCCTGGCGGCGGAGTTCGAGGCCCGCCGCATCGAGCGGAAGTTCAGCCGCTACCGGCAAGACAGCGTTCTCAGCCGCATCAATGCAGCGGCGGGTGATCCGATCGAAGTCGATGCGGAGACGGCCCTGCTGCTCGACTATGCGGCGGCATGTCATGCGCTGTCGGATGGTTTGTTCGACGTCACTTCCGGGGTGCTGCGGCGCATCTGGCGTTTCGACGGGTCGGATCACCTTCCGAGCGAGGATCAGATCGCGGCGATTCTTCCTTTGATCGGCTGGAACAAGGTGCGGTGGGAACGCCCGGTCGTCACGTTGCAGCCCGGCATGGAGATCGATTTCGGCGGTCTGGCCAAGGAGTATGCGGTGGATCGCGCCCTGGCGGTTGCGCGCCAGATGACCACGATGCCGACGCTGGTCAATTTCGGCGGCGATTTGTGTGTCTCGGGGCCGCGCAGTGACGGTTCGCCTTGGAATGTGGCCATCGAATCCGTCGAGCGCGCCGGGGCGATGGAAGGCATGCTGCGCCTCTCGCACGGCGCTTTGGCGACCAGCGGCGATGCGCGGCGTTTTCTGGTGAAGGACGGTGTCCGCTACGGCCACATCCTCAGTCCGGTGACGGGATGGCCGATCGAAGGCGCGCTGCGTTCCGTCACGGTCGCGGCGGCGACCTGCATCGAAGCGGGCATGACCGCCACCATCGCCATTCTTCAGGGCCGGAAGGCGGAACGCTTTCTCAAGCGCGAAGGCGTGCGCGCCTGGTGCATCCGGTAAGCCATGCGCCAGCGGATATCCATCATCGCATTTGTGTTTCTGGCGGCTGTGCTTGTCGCGTCCGGCGCCTTCGCCGGCTCCACGACGGCGCTCCGGCATGTGAGCCTGTCGGCGTATCTGGAGAAACCGCTGGTCCCGGGCGGCAAGACGTGGGTGGCGGTCCGGCAGACGATCGATCCCGGCTGGCACACCTATTGGCGCAATCCCGGTGACTCGGGGCTTGCGACCTCCGTGTCTTGGGGCCTGCCGGCCGGCGTGACGGCGGGGGCATTGCGCTGGCCGG
>JBJKRM010000389.1:0-3443 GCA_046704685.1 Rhizomicrobium sp. | reverse complement strand
GACCTTAAGGTGTGACGCTCTATCTGTACTACGCGCCGGTTGAACAACAACCGAAGATCCTGCCGCAGATCCTCACCGAAGGCGAAGTGTTGAAGGTGCTCAACGGGAGTTGATCATCTGGTAACTTGGTCTGGCTGTTGATTCTGGCCATTTCTCAGGCCGCGTGGCTGCCTGGCTGGTAGACGTGGGTGCCGCGGGTAATGATGTGGTCTTCCGGCAGCATGTCGCCGGGCCGGTGGCTGCATCCATCCGCTAGACGGGCATAGATCTTGGCGAAATCCTTGTAGGTCTCGGCGAACAGATCCTCGAAGGAGGATATGACGAAGTAGGTCTCCTGGAAATCGTCGATGCGATAGTCCGTACGCATCACCCGTTCGAGTTCGAAGGCGATACGGTTCGGCGAGGGGCTTTCCACGGCATAAGTCGTCTCGGCGCTCGACGAGACTATCCCGGAACCATAGATACGAAGGCCATCGCGCGAGGCAATCAGGCCGAATTCGACAGTGTACCAATAGAGTCGCGCCAGATTCCGCAATGCCCCAAACTCGGTAAGCGCCCGCTGTCCGCCTTTGCCGTAAGCCTGCATGTAGTCGGCAAACACAGGATGAGCGAGCATGGGGATGTGGCCGAACACATCGTGGAACACGTCGGGTTCCTCGATATAGTCGAGTTGTTCCGCCTTGCGGATGAACTGTCCCGCCGGAAAACGGCGATTGGCGAGGTGGTCGAAAAACACATTGTCGGGAACCAGCGATGGCACGGCGACGACGCGCCAGCCGGTCAGCTGCTGCAGGGAGTTCGACAGCCGTTCGAAGTTCGGGATTTCGTCCGCGGCAAGTTCGAGGCGTTTGAGGCCTTCCAGGAATTCTGGGCAGGCGCGTCCCGGCAGGACTTTGGCCTGCCGTTCGAACAGTGTCTTCCAGATCGCGTGCTCGGCCGCACTGTAGTGCTCCCAGTTCTGGGGGATGGTGAAGTCGGTCCCGATCCCGGGATGGTGCGCGCGCAGCTCGTCGAGTGTCGGCATGACACGATTAGAAGCCCCGCAATGTGCCGTTGTAAAGCGCATCGCAAACGCCCTTACGTCACGCTGAGGCTGTGACAAGGACGTGACTATAAAAACCACGCGGGCAACATTGGAGCGGCGTGCGCCAAGTGCGCGCGGTTTTGCGTGAAAACGCCGCGACAATCAAAGACCTAGAGCAAAGCGCCGATTCCGTTTGAAGGCGCTTTGCTTGGTGTAGGCCGATTGTGAATCAATTTGTGTGTCGAGAGAAGAAATCCGGAGCCGGAATCGGCTGTTCCAATTCCGGCTCCGTGGGGTTGGGGTGCAAACCCAAGCGAAGTACGGTGCCCCTCGCAGCCTGATCGGAACACCGCACAGGCAGAGAATGCCATGTGTCCGCAATCGGTGTTGTGACAAGTTGGATCTGCTTCAGGGATTTGCCCGCAGGTTCACAGTGATCTCGAACCCGCCATTTTCGCGGTTTTGCGCTGTCACTTTTCCGCCCAGTCCTTCGACGTTGCGCTTGACGATCCACAAGCCGAGCCCTTGATGTTCGGTAGAGGGAAGGGTTCCTGACTCGCCGCGTGTGTCGTCACGAAGGGTGACATAGCGGTCGAAGATGCGCGCCAGCCGTTCTGGATCGACGCCAGGGCCGCAATCGGCCACGCAGAGGCGCACCCAGTCGCCGCTCTTCTCCAGAGATACTTCGATGGTGCCGAATCGGGGCGTGAAGCTGGCCGCATTCTCCAGGATGTTCTCGATGACCGGCTCGAGCAGATCCTCGTTGGCATAGGCGATGACGCCTTTGTCGATCTTTGTCGATAGGCGCTGTGCCTGCGCTGCAAGCGTGACGTCGTAATCGCGCAGCATTTGGGAAAGGAAGGCCGAAACGTCGAGCGGGCGCCGTTCCGGATAGACCACTTCCGCGGCGGCCTGCTCCAAGTCGCGCACCGACGAGACTGCCGCATCCAGTTTGGCAACGGAGCGTTCGATCAGTTGGATCGAGCGTTGCGCAACCGTATCGCTCGGCGGGATGGCGCGTTTCAGCGGTTCGATCGACTGCGCTATCACCGCCAGAGGCGCCTTTAGGGCATGGGAGTTCTCTTCCGCCGTTTGCCGGATGAAATCCTGCGAGCTGGTGAGGGCCACCACCAACCCGTCGAAGTCTTCGGCCACGCCGGTGAGTTCAGGAATGGTGTTGAGTTCACGGAACGATACGGTACCGCTGCCGCGCAGGCGGATGCGCCGCGCCGCGGCGCGGAAGCGTCTCACATTGCGCCACAGGTGCAGCGACAGCAGGAACACTAGGACGGCGCTCGACAGGTAGATGGCGACAGCGGCGGGCAGGGCCGGGATGCTCCAGAACGACAGGCGCAGGGGGGCAGGAGCGAGATCGGCTGCGTTCTGCGAGGTGATGACCATCCAGCAATTTCCGGCCACGTGCACGGGTGTCATTGAGGTGAGCACTTCCTGCTGCCCGCGAGGATTGACAAAGCGCACGTCCAAATCGGTGGCACGATCGCAGGTCGGAGCCAGCCGCTGAAGGACGCCCGATTGCAGCAGATCGTGCCGCTCCTTCTTGAGATAGGTTGCGGGAAGCGGCGGGGCCGAGGCGATGTAGATGAAGTCGTCGGGTTTCGATCCGGCGAGCCGCACCAGTATCTTCACATTGGTGTTGACCAGGGCGGCGCCCGCCAGCGCATCGGCCAGGGCCTTGGGCGTCTCGTTCTGGAAATTCGCGAAATGCGGCCGCAGCATCGCCGCGATCACCCGGCCGGTCTGCTGGACGGCGTTGTGCAACAGGGTGCGCTGCTGGATCTCCGCCCGCTCGAACTGCCACCACAGAATGACCGGGACGGCCAGGAGAATGACGGCCAGCAGGAACAGCTTCAGGGCAAAGGAATGAACGATATTGGACGCAATTTGCCTGATGCTACTGTTCGCTTCCATTACGCCACCTGTAGCCGAAGCCAGGGTAGTTCGTGATTTGCGTGAACTCCGGATCGAGGTCGCGGAATTTCTGGCGGATGCGCTTGATGAAGGCGCGCACGTTGGTGCGGTAGCCGATCTCCCCGTCGCCAGCCATGAAGCCTTCGCCGTGTACGAAGTCGTAGATCACACGATAGCTCACGTCGCGTTCCTGGTGGTCGATCAGGTAGGAGACGATGTTGAACTCCGTCAGTGTCAGTCCGACGTTCTGGTTCTTCCACAAGGCGCGTCTGGAGTCGTAGCGAAGCGTGATGCCGCCGTAGTGCACCACTTGCTGGTTCTCGGGCGGACTCTGCACCGCATTGTGGCTCTTGTTGCCGCTGAGGATCAGCTCAATGCGCCGCAGGAGGATGGAAAAGCTGCGTGACTTTTCTATGAAATCGACGGCGCCGCCCAGAAGCCCGCCTTCTTCGAAGATTTGGTCGTTCAGCAGGGTGAGGAACATCACCGG